>NZ_DAMAGB010000012.1:17858-96223 GCF_031995485.1 Janthinobacterium sp. | reverse complement strand
TCCCCGACCTGGACTCGAACCAGGGACCTGCGGATTAACAGTCCGTCGCTCTACCAACTGAGCTATCAGGGAAAAGAGGCAATATTATATGTCGCTTATTTCGTATTTGCAAGACTTCTCAATACGACTTCTACAACCTTCTATTGCCTTCGGTGCCGCTCTTGCAAGCAGCACCGAAGAAGCAAGATCTTAAAGCACTTTGGCAATCGCGTCAATCACGATGTCGATATTGCGCGAATTCAATGCTGCCACGCAGATGCGACCGGTATCGACGGCGTAGATCGACTGCTCGCGCAGCGATGCCACCTGCTCTTTGGTGAGACCGGAATAGGAGAACATGCCGATCTGCTGGCGCACGAATTCAAAATCGTGGCCTGGTGCTTTTTCCTTCAGTTTTTCAACGAAGGCATTGCGCATTTCGCGGATGCGCACGCGCATGCCGGCCAGCTCTTCTTCCCACAGCTGGCGCAGTTCCGGGGTCGACAGCACGGTGGCGACGACCTTGCCGCCGTGCACTGGCGGGTTCGAGTAGTTGGTACGCACCACGCGCTTCAGTTGCGACAGCAGACGCGACGCTTCTTCGGCGCTGGAGGCCACCACGCTCAGGGCGCCGACGCGCTCGCCGTACAGCGAGAACGACTTCGAGAACGAGTTCGACACCAGCAGCGGGCCGCCGGCATCGGCGAAGCGCTGCACCACGGCGCCGTCTTCGGCGATGCCGTTGGCGAAGCCCTGGTAGGCCATGTCGAGGAACGGCACCAGGCCGCGCGAGGTGACGACGGAAATAATCTGGTCCCACTGGTCAACCGTCAGGTCGGCGCCAGTCGGGTTGTGGCAGCAGGCGTGCAGCAGCACGATGGAGCCGGCCGGCATGTTGTTCAGGCTGGCCAGCATGCCTTCAAAATCGACGCCATGGGTGGCGGCGTCATAATAGGTGTAGTTGTTGACTACGAAACCGGCGCTCTCGAACAGCGCGCGGTGATTTTCCCAGCTCGGGTCACTGATATAGACCTGGGCACCGGGTGCGAAACGCTGCAGGAAGTCTGCGCCGATCTTCAGTGCGCCGGTGCCGCCGATGGCTTGCACGGTAATCGCGCGGCGCTCTTGAATCACGGCACTGTCGGCCCCAAATACCAGTTCTTGTACCGCTTTATCGTAAGCCGCGAGGCCTTCGATCGGCAGGTAGGTGCGTGGTGCGGCCTGTTCGATCAGGATCGCTTCAGCTTTGCGTACGCAAGCTAACAGAGGCACTTTGCCGTTGTCGTCATAATAAACGCCGACGCCGAGATTGATTTTAGCGGGATTCTGGTCCGCGTTAAATGCTTCGGTGATACCCAGGATCGGGTCACGTGGGGCCATCTCGATGGCGCTAAACAGACTGGCAGAAACAGTTGGGTTCGTCATGATAAGATTGGATTCGATTGGAAGCAGGTTCACAGCGGAGTTGTCGACAGCGCCCGGATACTGTTGAAACTTGCTTCGGGGCTGCCAGCAGAGGTCTATTCTAACAAAGGTCTGATTCACATGCCCGATTTATCCAACGTCAACGACACCGAACCGACAGTCGTTACCTTCCCCGATTCCCCGTTCAAGCTGCACCAGCCTTTTCTGCCGGCCGGCGACCAGCCGACCGCGATCGCGCAACTGGCCGAAGGCATCGGCGACGGCCTGGCCTTCCAGACCCTGCTGGGCGTGACGGGTTCGGGCAAGACCTATACCATGGCCAACGTGATCGCGCGCATGGGCCGTCCGGCGATTATCTTTGCGCCGAACAAGACGCTGGCCGCGCAGCTGTACAGCGAGTTCCGCGACTTCTTCCCGCAGAACGCCGTCGAGTATTTCGTCAGCTACTACGATTACTATCAGCCGGAAGCATACGTGCCGCAGCGCGACCTGTTCATCGAGAAAGATTCCTCGATCAACGAGCATATCGAGCAGATGCGCCTGTCGTGCACCAAGTCGCTGATGGAACGGCGCGATGTGGTGATCGTCGCCACCGTCTCGGCCATCTACGGTATCGGTAATCCGAACGAATACCACCAGATGATTCTGACCTTGCGCGTCAAGGATAAAGTGAGCCAGCGCGACGTGATCGCGCGCCTGATCCAGATGCAATATACGCGCAACGAAGTCGACTTCGGCCGCGGCACCTTCCGCGTGCGCGGCGACACCATCGACATCTTCCCGGCCGAGCACGCCGAGCTGGCGGTACGCCTGGAAATGTTCGACGACGAGATCGAATCGATCCAGCTGTTCGACCCGCTGACGGGCCGCGTGCGGCAGAAGATTCCGCGCTTTACCGTATATCCGGGTTCGCATTACGTGACGCCGCGCTCGACCGTGCTGCGCGCCGTCGAAACCATCAAGGAAGAGCTGCGCGACCGCCTCGAATTTTTCCGCAAGGAAAACAAGCTGATCGAGGAGCAGCGCCTGGAACAGCGCACGCGTTTTGACCTGGAAATGATGGCCGAGATCGGCTTTACCAAGGGCATCGAAAACTATTCGCGCCACCTGTCCGGCGCCCTGCCCGGCCAGCCGCCGCCGACCCTGGTCGACTACCTGCCGCCCGACGCCATCATGTTCCTCGACGAGTCGCACGTGCTGACGGGCCAGCTGAGCGCCATGTACAACGGCGACCGTTCACGCAAGACCAACCTGGTCGACTATGGCTTCCGCCTGCCGTCGGCGCTCGACAACCGGCCCTTGAAATTCGAGGAATTCGAGCAGAAGATGCGCCAGACGATCTTTGTGTCGGCCACGCCGGCCGAGTACGAAAAACAGCACTCCGACCAGGTGGTCGAGCAGGTGGTGCGCCCGACCGGCCTGGTCGACCCGCAGATCATCGTGCGCCCGGCCAGCAGCCAGGTCGACGATCTGATGTCGGAAATCGTCGAGCGCATCAAGAAGGACGAGCGGGTGCTGGTCACCACATTGACCAAGCGCATGTCCGAGCAGTTGACCGAATACCTGGGCGACCATGGCATCAAGGTGCGCTACCTGCACAGCGATATCGAAACCGTCGAGCGCGTGGAGATTCTGCGCGACCTGCGGCTGGGCACGTTCGACGTGCTGGTCGGCATCAACTTGCTGCGCGAGGGCCTGGACTTGCCGGAAGTGTCGCTGGTGGCCATTCTTGACGCCGACAAAGAGGGCTTTTTGCGCTCCGAACGCAGCCTGATCCAGACCATCGGGCGCGCCGCGCGCAACCTGAACGGCACCGCGATCCTGTACGGCGACCGCATCACTGATTCCATGCGCCGCGCCATCGACGAAACGGAGCGGCGCCGCGCCAAGCAGATCGCCTTCAATACCGCCAACAACATCGTGCCGATCGGCGTCAAGAAATCGATCCGCGAAATGATCGACGGCGTTTACAGCCCGCAGGAAGCGCGCGAAAACCTGCAGGTGGCGCAGGAAACGGCCAAGTTCGAATCGATGAGCGAGAAACAGGTCAGCAAGGAAATCAAGCGCCTGGAAAAACTCATGGTCGACCACGCCAAGAACCTGGAGTTCGAAAAAGCGGCGCAGGTGCGCGACCAGCTGCATATCCTCAAGCAGCAGCTGTTCGGTGCGCCGGGGACCGACAATGTGACGTCGATTCTGGGCAAATAGCTGCGATCGGATGTGCAGGTCGGATCAGGTCCGAAGGACCGTCATCCGACAACATCGATGGCGCCAACAATGTTGTCGGATTACGGCGCTTTGCGCCTGATCCGGCCCACCTGTCCCATCGCGGCATGGCGCAGGTCGGATTAGCGGCGCAGCCGCGTAATCCGACGCCAGCAGCCTTCACTGCGCGGTGTGTTCCAGCCGCTTGTACTGCAACAGCGAATACAGCACCGCCAGCGGCGCCCAGGCCAGCGCCAGTGCCAGCAGCAGCCAGCCCGGCGCGCCCAGCGCCAGCACGGCCAGTCCCAGCAAGCCGCTGGCCACCATCAGCCGCGCCGCCAGCCGGTGCGTGGCATACCAGACGCGTTCGCTGGCCAGCGTCCACGGCGTGCGGATGCCCAGGTAAAAATTGCGCCGCACCTTGCCCATCGGATTGCCGGCCAATACCAGCATCACGAACAGGCCGGCCCGCACCGCCTTGTCGATCGGCACCGCGACGCCGCTGGCGCTGGCCAGCACCAGCCCATGGACATACGCGAGCAGGCATTGCACGACGACAAAGCTGTAATAAAACGTCGGCGCGAACGGCTGCACCTCGTAGCGGCGCGGCGACAGCGTGGGCAGCAGCAAGGCCAGCAACATCATGAAGGCCATCAGGCCCGGCCCCAGCAGCCACAGCACCGCGCGCGGCGCGTAGCCGTCCACCTCTCCACGATAATTCCAGTGTACCGCCACCACGTCAGGCAACTGCGGCCAGACGTAAATGGTGGCGGCGCTGGCGGCCGCGATCAGCAACAGGCTTGGAACGATAAGACGTGCTTTCATCATGTGTTCTCCTTGTGGTCGTGATGGGTCAGGTCCAGCATCCAGGCCAGCACATCCTGCAGCACGGTGGTATTCAAGCCATACCAGATGGTCTGGCCGTCGCGCCGGCGCGTGATCAGGTCGGCGTCCGCCAGCACGGCGAAATGGTGCGACATGGTGGGCTTGCTCATGTCGAAATGGCCGGCCAGGTCGCCGGCCGTCATTTCGCCAGCCCGCAGCAGCCGCAGAATTTCGCGCCGCGCCGGATCGGCGATCGCCTTGAAGGCGCTGTTGGTGGCATTCATATTGAGACAATCATCTAATTAGACATTTATCTAAATATAATCACTACTGCCACGCCGGTCAAGCCTTATCGGGACTGCGGCAACGAATAATCGAGATCGTAGAAATGCTGCCCCGCCTCGATGCGGATGGCCATCGTGCCGCGGATGCCCTCCAGCTGACCCGTGCCGGAATCGGGCACGATCACGATGGACAGTTCCTGCTTGCCATCGGCCATGGTGCCGGCGTGCCGCACCACGAAACTGCCTTGCCGGCCCTGCAGCACGCCCGTAATCGCCTCGATGGCGACATAGGCCGCCGCACCGTTGGTGTCGGTGACGGCGCTGAGCATCTCGCCGCTGGCGGTGGCCGCCAGCTCGCCCGTGTAGACCTTTTCCAGCAGCATCCTGCCCAGCGCCGTGCGGCCGAAGCGCTGCGGCGTGGCGGCCGGCGTCATGGTGACGCTGAAACTTCCCGAAACATGGCTATGCATGCGATGATCTCCTTCCATGTGCGGCGCCGCGAACGCGGGCGCCACCGATTGACAATATGCAGCGAACAACAAGCCCAGCATTGGGCGAACTGCGCGGTACGGTTTCATGACTCCCCTTCCATCCGGACGAAAACAGCAGCGTAACGCCGCCCGAAAGAACCATCTTGGATAAAGCCGACAGCACCACCAATTTGCTGACCGAGGTCAAACACACGCCCAAGGGCATCGTCGATCCGCGCGCCACGGCACGCCGCATACGGCTGGCAACCTACCCGCCTGACGCCGCGCTGGCGCCCTTCGTTGACTATTTCTGGGTGGTGCAATGGAACCTGCAGGACCGCGCGCCGGAAACCCAGCGCGTGCTGCCATATCCGAATGCGCACCTGGTGTTCGAGGCGGGCCGCACCGCCATCCATGGCGTGGTGCGCGGCGCGTACGACCGGCCGCTGGCAGGCGCCGGCAAGGTGCTGGGTGTGCGGTTTGCACCGGGCGGCCTGCGCCCTTTCATCAGCCAGCCGCTGTCGTCGTTTACCGACAGCACGATCGACGCCGATACGCTGCTGGGCATGCCGGCCGCCGAGGCGGAAGCACTGGTACTGCAGCGGAGTGACGACCGCGCGATGGTGGCGCAGGCGCAGGCGATGCTGCTGGCGGTGCTGCCGCAGAGCGATGACAACGCCCTGCTGGCGGCCCGGCTCACCGCTGCGGTGGCCGCGCCACACGGCCCGGCCAGCGTGGCGCAGTGGTGTGAACAGATGGCAATCGGCGAACGCCGCCTGCAGCGCCTGTTCGCCGATTACGTGGGCGTGCCGCCGAAATGGGTGATCCAGCGTTATCGCCTGCAGGAGGCGATCTGGCGCCTGGCCCAGCCCGACGCGCCCGACCTGGCCAGCCTGGCGCAGGAACTGGGCTTTTTTGACCAGGCCCATTTCAGCGGGCAATTCACGGCACTGGTGGGCAGCACGCCGCTCGGCTACCGCCGCGCCCAGCTGCCCGGGGCTGGCTAACGCTGCAGCCAGGCGGCAAGCCAGCCCAGGCCCTCCTCGGTACGCCCGCGCGGCCGGTATTCGCAGCCGATCCAGCCGTCATAGCCCAGTTCGTCGAGCAGGGTGTACAGGTACGGGTAATTGACTTCGCCATCGTCCGGCTCATTGCGCGCCGGCACGCTGGCGATCTGCACGTGGCCGATGCCGTTAAAGTTCTTCTTGAGCGTGGTGGCGAGGTCGCCCTCGACGATCTGCGCGTGATAACAATCCATCTGCACCTTGACGTTGGCCTCGCCCGACTCCACGCGCAGCGCATGGGCCTGCGCCTGCGTGACGAGGAAATACCCCGGCATGTCGCGCCCGTTGATCGGTTCGATCAGCAGTTCGATGCCATGCTCGCCCACCGCCCTGGCCGCGTATGCCAGGTTGGCCAGGTAGGTGGCGCGGTGCAGCGCCAGGTCGGCGCCGGCAGGCACCAGCCCGGCCATCATATGCACGCGCGGGGTGCCCAGCGCCAGCGCATACTCGATGGCTTGCGCCACACCGGCGCGAAATTCGTCCTCGCGGCCCGGTAGCGACGCGATGCCGCGCTCGCCAGCTGCCCAGTCACCCGGTGGCAGGTTGAACAGCACGTTCTGCAATCCGCTCTCGCGCAGCCAGCCGGCCACGTCCTGCGGCGCATGCTCGTACGGGAACAGGAATTCGACGCCGCTGAAGCCGGCCTTCGCCGCCGCGGCAAAACGCTGCGGGAAAGGCACTTCATTGAACATCATCGTCAGGTTGGCGGCAAAGCGGGGCATGCGGGTCTCCTTGAACAGGGCAGAATCTTCATCATGCCAATATAACGCTCTCCCCCTCTTTTGGGGGGCGGAAAAACAATGGCCTCCTGATAATCTTTCCAAACATAGAATTTCCACAGGGAAATAAATGGAACTGCCAGTCCATGCACTGCATGGCATTTCGCGGCACTTCCTTTTCATAATGTTGGTACAGGGAGAAGATTCCATGAGTTTAACTATCCACAACAGGCTGCGACTGCCAGCGTCGTTCGCGCTGGGGCTGGGTTTGAGCACGGCGCTGCTGCTGAGCGCCTGCGGCGGTGGCGGCACCGACAAAACTGCGCCGGCCGCGCTGGCTGCCATGACGGTGAACGCAGCGGCGGCCGGCGGCGATGCTGCAGTACTGCAACTGCCGCTGGAAGTGCTGGGCAGCGGCTCGCCGCGCGCACCGGTGATCGTCGAGGCGGGCCTGGGCATCGCTTCCGGCAAACTGGGCGAGGTGGCGCAGCTGTGGTTCCAGTGCCATCGCTGCGGCTTTTATGGCGCGCCCGAATTCGAGGCCGCCAGCGACTTGCCGGCCAAGATCAAGGCCAGCGTGCGCATCCTCGGCGGCGTGGCGGACGCCGACGCGGCCAATGTGCCATGGGTCGACATTACCGACGCCAACGTCACGCTGGCCGACGACGAACGCCTGCACGGCGGCATCAATGGCGGCCTGTACACCACCCGCGTGACGCTGGCGCTCGACGCGGCCACGCGCGCGCGCCTGGTCGCGCTGCCGGGCCGCAACCAGGTGCAGTTCCGCTTCAACGGCACCGATGGCGAATCGAACGGCTACCGCGTGCTCAACGTGCAGCTGCAGGATGGCGGCGCGAATGACGTCGGCAGCAATACCATCGAACGCTTCGACCCGGCCAGCGAGCGCAGCGCGGCCGTGATCGCCGCCATCAAGCCTGCCGACGTGGCGGCCGGCAAGGCGCTGTGGTACGGCCACGGCGTGCTGTCCAAATCGTCCATCGTGGCGCGCAAGCTGCAGGCGGCCTGTACTTCCTGCCATGCGGAAAACGGGCGCGACCTGCAGTACTTCAATTATTCCGATCACGCCATCGTGCAGCGCAGCCGCTTCCATGGCTTGAGCGAGACCCAGGGCAAGCAGCTGGTGGCCTTCCTGCGCTCGACCCTGAACGACGTGCCGTATGTCGCCAGAGCGCGGCCATGGAATCCGCCCTACCAGCCCGGTCCCGGCCTCGACTGCCATGCGGCCGATTGCGCCACCGCATGGGCGGCCGGCGCCGGACTGGAAGCCGTGCTGAGCTCCCCTGCCGATGCCTTGAAAGCGCTGTTCGGCAAGGATGTCACCCAGCCGCTGTCGATCTCGCAGGCCGAGGTGGACGCCGTGATGAATCCGGACGCCACCCTGAATGCGCGCGAGATTCCGGTTGCCCTGCAGTTCCCCGACTGGAACGCCTGGCTGCCTACCATCCATCCGCTCGACGTGTGGCCGACCAGGGCCGACGGCTCCGGCTTTGCCAACGGCGTGGCGTTTCCGGGCCAGGGCATGAAAAACCCGAACGGCAAATACCTGGAACTGATCAGCTGGCTGAAAGCGCATAAAAATCCGAACGGCAACATGGCCGACTGGAGCCATCTGACGCCGGACCAGCGCGCGCAGATCATGGACATGTTCTATATCTCGGGCTGGGAAGGCTATAACTACCTGGGCGGCGGACGCGGCAACCATATCGCCAGCAACGGCCAGTTCGGTGCGCAGGTGGGCGCCGCCAACCTCAAGCAGCTGGCGGCCGCCAGCACCACGCAGGCCGACCCTGCCAACGCCTTCGGCACCAATGCCTTTATCGAGCGCGCGGTAGCCAGCATGCTGCACTGGACCAGCGTCAAGCAGTGGGAAATGGCGCAGGATTTCTCGCTCGAAGGCAACCAGCAATGGTTTATCGGCGAAAAGGACAAGACCACCGGCGCCTGGAAAGGCCGCGGCGAGGCGCATGGCTGGCCGTTCAATACCGTCAGCCTGTTCTTCCTGGCGCCGCACATGGTGTACCAGGAAGACAAGGACGCCAGCGGCAGGATCACGCGCGAGTGGGTCACCGCATGGGAGACCGGCAATATCGTCGGCTCCTACTACCGCAGCAACCAGTGGTACCAGCTGCAGATGACGGTCAATCCGGGCGGCCAGAGCGGCTGGGTCAATTATCCCATGGACTGGCCGTATCTGACCGCGTTCGACGACTATATCGCCCAGCTGGTTGGCGACGCCACGCCGGCCGCGCGCTCGGCGCAAAGCGCGCATGTGGTGCGGCTGCTGCAGGCGCGCATCAAGTCTGCCCAGTACGTCAACAACGACATCGTGCTGTACGACCCGAGCCAGTCCGACCTGGTGAAAAATGACGGCCGGTACGGCCGCGGCCAGGTACTCAAGCACCTCGACATCGTCAACTACCTGGACAAATCGGTGCCGGAAGGCGTGGCGCGCAACCGTTTCCACTTTCTCGACGAGATGGGCGATGACATGTACCTCAAGGTCATCAACGGCGGCATCGCGATGTTCAATACGCTCTATACCAGGCAGCCCGTCAGCAACTGGCGCCGCTGCGACCCGTCCAACACCATGCTGGGCGACGCGGAAAATGTCTCGGGCTTCCGCTACTGCCTCGACAGCAGCAAGCAGCCGCTGGGCGTGCGCGCCGACGGCACGCGCTACATGAACTGGAACCAGTACACCCAGATCACCACCGAGCAGGAACAGCAGTATGGCCAGTGGAAAGCGGCGCAACTGGGCGCCGAAGGGGCGCGCCTGAAAACGTGGCGCGACTGGACCGACAAGGTCTGGCAGTAAGTGCTTTCGCCAGCCTGGCCCGTGGCAGTTTTATGGCCAGGCTGGCCGGCGCATCCGGAACAGGCTGTCCGCCCTGACTTCGAAATAATCGGCCGGGCCGCCGCCGCGCAGTATCGGCGCGGCGGCGGCCGTGTCGTACACGCCATCGACCAGCAGGTGGCGCGCGATATGCACGCCCACCACTTCCCCCAGCACCAGCCAGCTGCCGACGCCATCGCCGTTCAGGCCCTGCAGCTCGATGATCTGCGTGCGCCGGCATTCGAACGACACCGGGCTCTCCGCCACGCGCGGCACCTGGACAATGCGCGAGGCAAGCGGCGTCAAGCCAGCCAGCGTGAATTCATCGACCTCGGGCGGCGCGGCCGCGCAGCTGGCGTTCATCGCTACGGCCAGCGGCCGCGTGGCCAGGTTCCACACGAATTCGCCGTTCTCCTCGATATTGCGCAAGGTATCCTTGCGGCCGATGCTGGCAAAGCCGATCAGCGGCGGCGTGTAATTGAAGGCATTGAAAAAGCTGTAGGGCGCCAGGTTCAGCACGCCGGCATTGCTGCGCGTGGCGATCCAGCCGATCGGCCGTGGCCCGACGATCGCGTTGAACGGGTCGTGCGGCAGGGCGTGGCCGTGGGCGGGTTCATAAAAATGGCTATTCTCGGGCATGCAATTTCCTGTGGTGGTTGGCGGGGCCGGACTGGCAGCTTAACAAAATCATTGCACGGGCGCATATTGCGATACCTTCAGGCGCGCCATCTGCATTGCGCACGAAAGCGGTTTACAGAACTATTGCAAATTTGCATACTGGTGCCTCCTCCATCCAGCGCCCTTTGGAACAGATGAGCTTCTATCCCGCGCAGCACAGCTTTGCCATCGGCCGGCGCCATCGAGGCTGGCCGGTTGCCGCCATTGCCGTTTTGCACCTGGCGGCGTTCTGGGCGGCCACGCGGCCGGTCCACCGCAGCATCGAGCCTGACCAGCGCACATGGGTACAGCTGCTACAGCGGCAACAGCCACCAAAGCTGGTGACGCCGCCAGTCACGCTCATCCCTGCGCCTGTCCATGCGCCAGCCCCTGCGGCAAGAGCCCGGCATGCCTCGCCGCCGAGCGCGGCGCCCGTCATCACGCCGGACCAGCCGGCCGAGATCAGCCAGCCGGCCGAGCCGGCGCCCACGCCATCGCCCGCCGCCCCTACCCTGGCACAGCAGGCGCTGCAATCGGTTGGCGCCATCGACCGCCAGCTGCGCGCCGAGCATCCGCAGGAATTCGTCAAGCCTGCCGATACGCCGCAGACCCGGCTGGCAAAAGGGTTTGCCGAAGCGCATGCGGCCGTCAAGCCGAAATGGCACGAGGCATCACGGATCGAACTATGGAGCGCGCCGAATGATCCCAAGCGCATCTACCGCGTCATCACGGCCACCGGCGAATACTGCATCTACATGCCGGACAAGGGCAGCATGACGCTGAACCTCAGCGCCAGGTCCGGTTATGCGGGCTTTGGCGGCGGCACCGCCGCGCCCTGCCCGATCCGCTTCTAGGGCAGGGACAGCTCAGCCCAACACCGGCCTGAAAAAACTGCGTTCATAGCTGATGATGCAGCGCGTCTCTTCGGCATAGCGAAACGCCGCCTGGCATTCTGCATCCTGCAGCGAGTCGATACGGTATTGCTCGTACAGCGCCAGGCTGGGAAACGAGAACATCGCCAGCGCCACATTGCTGGCGCCTTCCGAGGGCAGGAAGTAACCGTGGTGGTGGCCGCCGAAGCGCTCGACCAGCGGTATCCACAGCTTGCCGTAGTGTTCGAATTCCTGCAATTTATATGGATCGATGATGTAGCGCAGGTAGCAGGTGATCATATGGGTTCCCTATTCAAATTCAATTCCAGCAGCACGCCCTTTTCCCACGAGCCGATGGCGGCCAGCGGCGTGCCGGGCAGAAAAGCCAGCGCACAGGGATAGGTGAAGGGCAGTTCCTGCTGCAGTGTCAAAGCCGGCCAGCCGTAAAACTCCAGCTTGCCCTTGCCGATGCGTCCGACCGTATGGCCGTCGGGCGACCAGCACAGCGTATTGCCGGTGCCGCCGCCCTGCCCCACCACGGTGGAGGCAAGCTGCCAGCCATCTGTCAGTGAAAATACCGACAGCCGTTCGGCACCATCGGCGCGGTGCAATACTGCCAGGTATTGTCCGTCGGCCGAGGCCGCGATCGAGCTGAGGTCAGCCAGCGACAGCACGGTGCGTCCGGCGCCGGCCAGCAGGGGCCAATCCCACATGGTGACGTAATCGGGCGGCTGCACCTGGCCTTCTTCCACGGATTTGACGCCATGCAGCACCAGCAAACGCTGGCCACCATCGATGGCGATCACATCATGCAGCATCTCGCCGGCATGCTCCTGCACGAAGATGACCTCGCCGGTGGCGGCCTCGCGCACCTGCAGGCGGCCGTCCCAGCCGCCGTCGGCGATATAGTGTCCGCACGGCGACCAGGCCGGGGCGCTCCCTTCGCCGTCCTTTTTGTTTCGAAAGTTAAGCACCACGTCGCCCGAGGCCGCATCGACCACCGCCATCAGCCCGGTCGTGCTTTTCACGGCCAGTTGGCTGCCATCGGGCGAGAACGCCATTGCCGAGCAATGGGGGATGGGCTTGCCGCGCCACAGTTTCTGGCGCGCCGCCACGTCCCACAGGATCAGGTCGTGACCGAGCACCGCCAGGCGCGTGCCATCGGGCGAAAACCGCACACTGTAGGCGCAGCCCAGGTTCAACGGTTTCAACGGTAATGCTTTCATGGACGGTCCAGGCGATACACGACGCTGTCGAGGTCATAGTGTTTTTCCATGCCCGTGTAGCGCATGCCCAGCCGCGTCATCACCTTGATCGAGGCGGCGTTATCGGGATGGGCGACGGCGACCACGAACGGCGCCTCGACGACCTCGAACGCATGCGCGACGATGGCATTGGCCGCTTCGCTGGCATAACCTTTGCCCCATCCCGCGCGCGCCAGGCGCCAGCCGATTTCGTGCGGCTGTGTTCTGTCGCCGCCCAGATGCTGCAAACAGGCCATGCCGACCAGCACCTGGTCGTCCTTGCGCATCAGGGCCCACCACGAATAGCCCCACTCGGCCCAGCGTGCCATGATGCGGGCGACGGCGGCGCGTGTGTGCTCTTCCGTCTCGGGCTGGCCGGCGTTGAGGTAAGTCATCACTTCGCTATCGGAGTTCATGGCGTGCATGGCCTCGTAATGCTGTTCCGTGACGGGTTCCAGGCGCAGCCGCGCCGTGTGCAGTATGGTCATGCGCAATTCCTTGAGGCGAAAAAAAAGACGATACACGATCGTCTTTTTTCAGGCTACACGAAAAGGGAATTACTTGCCCGTTTCGCCTTTCTTGATCCATGCCGCCAGCTGGTGCGGGCGCAGGCCGTCGTAGTCTTCGAACGGCTGATGAATCCATGGGTTGTGCGGCAATTCTTCCAGGAAGTAGTCGGGACGCACGACGGAGCAGCCTTTCAGCCAGATCACGGCCGACTTGACTTCGGTCACGCCCGGGAAATTGTCTTTCAGGTGGCGCGTGACTTTGTCGAGCGTGACGCCCGAGTCGGCCAGGTCGTCGACCAGCAGGATGCGGCCGGCCAGCGGGCCCTTGGTCATGGTCATGTATTTGGCGATATCGAGGTCGCCCTGGGTGGTGCCCTTGTCTTCGCGGTACGAGCTGGTCGACAGGATCGCCAGCGGCAGGTCGAAAATGCGCGAGAAGACGTCGCCGGGGCGCACGCCGCCGCGCGCCAGGCACAGCACCTGGTCAAACTTCCAGCCCGACTCGTGGACCTTGAGCGCCAGGCGCTCGATCAGGCGGTGGTATTCTTCCCAGTTCACCCACAGGTGCTGGTCATTGCTTTGTGGCGTAGTCATGATGTGTGTATCTTTTTATTCGTTGCTTGAAAAAATCCGCCTTGCGGCGGATTGGGTGCTACGCGTTTATTCGAACGGGTGGCGCAGGACGATGGTTTCTTCGCGATCCGGACCGGTCGAGACCATGTCGACCGGCACGCCGACCAGCTCTTCGATGCGCTTGATGTAAGCGCGCGCTGTTGCCGGCAGGGCCGCCAGCGATTTCGCGCCGACCGTGCTTTCGGTCCAGCCCGGCATCTCTTCGTACACCGGCACGCAGCGCGCTGCTTCTTCGGCGCCCGACGGGAAGATATCGACGGCCACGCCGTCGATGGTGTAGCCGGTGCACAGCTTCAGCGTTTCGATGCCGTCCAGCACATCCAGCTTGGTCAGGCACATGCCCGACACGCCGTTGATCTGCACCGAGCGGCGCAGCAAGGCGGCGTCGAACCAGCCGCAGCGGCGGGCGCGGCCCGTCACGGTGCCGAATTCATGGCCGACTTGCGCCAGGTGATGGCCCACGCCGGCATCGGTCGGCAGTTCCGACGGGAACGGGCCGGAGCCGACGCGCGTCGTGTAGGCCTTGGTGATGCCCAGGATGTAGTGCAGCATGCCGGGACCGACGCCCGAACCGGCGGCGGCATTGCCGGCCACGCAGTTCGACGAGGTAACGAACGGATAGGTGCCGTGGTCGACGTCGAGCAGCGAACCCTGCGCGCCTTCGAACAGCAGGTTGGCGCCAGCCTTGTGCGCTGCGTACAGCGCGCTCGACACGTCGGTGACCATCGGACGCAGGCGCGGCACGTAGGCCAGCGCGTCGTCGAGGGTCTTCTGGTAATCGACCTTCGGTGCCTTCAGGTAGTTTTCCAGCACGAAGTTGTGGTAATCGAGGTTCTCGGCCAGTTTCTCGGCGAAGCGCTTCTCGTTGAGCAGGTCGGCGATACGGATCGCGCGGCGGGCTACCTTGTCTTCGTAGGCAGGGCCGATGCCCTTGCCGGTGGTGCCGATCTTCGCTTCGCCACGCTTGGCTTCACGCGCCAGGTCGATCGCGGCGTGGTAAGGCAGGATCACGGGCGCCGCGTCCGACACTTTCAGGCGCGAAGCGACTTCGACGCCGACCGCTTCGAGCTTGTCGATTTCGCGCAGCACGTCCGGCACCGACACCACCACACCGTTGCCGATGTAGCAGGCCACGCCTGGACGCATGATGCCCGAAGGGATCAGCTGCAGCGCGGTCTTGACGCCGCCGATGACCAGCGTGTGGCCTGCATTGTGGCCGCCCTGGAAGCGCACCACACCCTGGGCGTGATCGGTCAACCAGTCGACGATCTTGCCTTTACCTTCATCGCCCCATTGGGTGCCGATGACAACGACGTTCTTTGCCATAATTTTCTTTGACATCACTTAACCTAAGTTTTTAAGAATCCAGCTACTACCATTATCGGCAAGTACCAGCACGCGATCGCACTCGAACTCGTCTTGTTCATTACTGTGACCCGGCAAACTCTGGATCACGACCTCGCCCGCCTTGCGCAACTCGGCGATTTTTTCCTTCAATTCTGGCGCGCTGCCCCACGGAGCGCGGATCGAGTGTTTACGCTCCGCGGTCGGCAACAGGCGCGCCAGTTCGCGCAAATCGAGCGAGAAGCCGGTCGCGGGACGAGCCCGGCCGAACGCTTCGCCGACGTGGTCATAACGGCCGCCGCGCGCAACCGCGTTCGGCAAGCCAGGTACATACAGCGCAAACATCGCGCCGCTTTCATATTGGTAGCCTCGCAAGTCGGCCAGGTCGATCGCCACTTCGGCGCGACCGATGGCCGAGCCTGCCAACGCGGCCAGTTCGGCCAGCGCCTTCTGCACGCCCGGCAAGGGCGGCAGCACCTCGCGCGCACGCGACAGCACATCGATGTCGCCGTACAGGTTCGGCAGGGCCAGCAGGGCATCGCGCGTGACCGGGTCATACGACGCGGTCAGCGCGCGCAAGCCTGGCGCATCCTTGGCGCGCAGCAGGCTGTACAGGGCAGCTTCGTCGCGGCTCGCACCCGCGTCCTGCGCAATAATAGCGCGCAACAGGCCGACGTGCGACAGATCAAGGCGCACCGAGTCAAAGCCGGCCAGTGCCAGCGAAGCGAGCGCCAGTTCCTGGATCTCGGCGTCCGCTTCCAGGCCGGCGTGGCCGTAGATTTCGGCGCCGATCTGCAGCGGCTCGCGGGTGGCGTGCAGGCCCGACGGACGGGTATGCAGCACGCTGCCGGCATAGCACAGGCGGGTGACGGTGGCGCGGTTGAGCAGGTGGGCGTCGATGCGGGCCACTTGCGTGGTCATGTCGGCGCGCAGGCCGAGCATGCGGCCCGACAGCTGGTCCACCAGCTTGAAGGTGCGCAGATCGGTATCCTTGCCGGCGCCGGTCATCAGCGACTCCAGATATTCGAGCAGCGGCGGCATCACCAGTTCATATCCGTACAGACGGAAATTATCCAGCATGAGGCGGCGCAGCTCTTCGATCTTGCGCGCTTCCGACGGCAACACATCGGCAATATTTTCGGGCAAAAGCCAATTCGGCATGAGGGAGCGAGATACGGAAGAAAGTTGAAAAATGCATCAGGCGAGGCAGCGGCAGGCGCGCCAGGCAAGAGGCCGAACCTGATATTTTACGCGAAAATATGTGGCTTTAGGGATAAGTTCTTGCCCTGGCAGCCGCTGGCGGCGAAAAAAGCGCCGTTTGCGCCTGTCTGCTGCGTCAAAAACGGCACAAAAAAACGGGGCCGGCATCGCTGCCGGCCCCGCCTGAAGGACTACCCTGGATTACTTCTTCGGTGCTGCCGCAGCACCGGCCGAGCCGCCGTTCTTGAAGTACTTGAAGAACTCCGAGTTCGAATCGACCACCATCACGTCGCCCTTGTCCTTGAACGTGGCGCGGTAGGCTTCGAGACTGCGGTAGAACTTGTAGAACTCCGGATTGCGGCCAAATGCTTCGGCGTAGATCTGCGAGGCCTTGGCGTCGCCCTCGCCGCGCAGCTTTTCGGCTTCGCGGTAGGCTTCGGCAAGGATCACGGTGCGCTGCTTGTCGGCATCGGCGCGGATCTTCTCGGAGTCGGCCGAACCGGTCGAACGCAGCTCGTTGGCCACGCGCACGCGCTCGGACTTCATCCGTTCGTACACCGAGTTGTTGATCTGCTCGACATAGTCGACGCGCTTCAGGCGCACGTCGACAATACCCACGCCGATGGCCACGGCCTCGGCCGCCACCTTGGCCTTGATCGCCTCCATCACCTTGCCGCGCTGGCCAGAGATCACTTCGCGCACAGTGCGCTTGGTGATTTCGTCGTTCAGTGCAGCCTTGACGATTTGCGACATGCGGTCGCGGGCGCGGCTTTCATCACCGCCGAAGCTGCGGAAATACGTCTTCGGATTGGTGATGCGCCATTTCACATAAGCGTCGACCAGGATGTTTTTCTTCTCGGCCGTGATGAAGCGTTCCGGCTCCGGCGTATCGAGCGTCAGGATGCGTTTGTCCAGATACATCACATTCTGGAACGGTGGCGGCAGCTTGAAATACAAGCCCGGCTCGCTGATTTCATCCTTGACTTCACCGAGGGCGAAGACCACTGCATACTTGCGCGCGTCGACCACGAACACGGTCGAGGACAGCAGCATGATCGCGATAAAGCCCGCGATCAGGGCGGCTACGATACGGTTCATCAGCGGCTCTCCCGTTCACGCGAAGAGCGGCGCGTATTGACTTCTACTGTCGGCATGGCGTCCTGTGGCAAGGCAGTGGTAGTGGCAGGCGTGGCGGCACGGGCAGCAGCAGCGCTGGCGTCCGCGGCGGCCGTCTGGGCGATCAGCTTGTCGAGCGGCAGGTACAACAGGTTGCTGCCGCTTTTCGCGTCCACCATCACCTTGCTGGCGCTGGTGAACACTTGCTGCATCGTTTCCAAGTACATGCGGTCGCGCGTGACGGCAGGCGCTTTCTGGTATTCCACCAGCACCTGCTTGAAGCGCGATGCATTACCGGCGGCGTTTTCGGTGACCATCGAGCTGTATGCTTCGGCTTCTTCCATCAGGCGGAAGGCGGCGCCGCGCGCTTTCGGAATCACGTCGTTGGCGTAAGCCTGGCCTTCATTCTTCTGGCGTTCGCGGTCCTGGCCTGCTTTCACGGCATCGTCGAACGCCGCTTGCACCTGCTCGGGCGGCTGCACCGCCTGCATCGTCACGTTGTTGATCAACACACCAGCCTTGTAATCGTCCAGTATCTGCTGCATCAATTTCTGCGTGTCGAACGCCACTTTCTCGCGCCCTTCATACAGCACGAAGTCCATCTTGCTGCGCCCCACCACTTCGCGGATCGCCGTTTCGGCGACCTGGCGCAGGGTGTCTTCCTGGTCGCGCAAGCTGAACAGCCATTGAACAGGATCATTGAGCGTGTATTGCACGGCAAACTGGATGTCGATGATGTTTTCATCGTCCGTCAGCATCAGCGACTCGTCGGCCTGTTTGGTGCGCAGCGACTGGCGGTAACCCACTTCCACCGTGCGCACCTGCGACACATTGACAGTTTCATCGGTCTGGAACGGATACGGCCAGCGCCAGTTGAGACCGGCTGGCGCCGTGCGCGTGTATTGGCCGAACGTCAGCACTACGCCGCTCTGCCCCTCCTGCACGATGAACGCGCCGCTGGCGAGCCAGATCAGCACGGCGATCACGCCGACCACGCCGGCGGTGATGCCGGCACCCTTCATGTCCGGACGCGGGCCGCCGGCACCGTTGCCGCCGTTGCCGCCGTTGTCCGGACGGTTTTTCTGGCCGAAAAAGGCGTTCAGGCGCTGGTTGAAATCGCGCCACAGCTGATCGAGGTCGGGAGGACCTTCGCCGGGCTTTTTGCCTTCTTGGGCTTTCTTGCCGTCATCCTTCTGATTGCCCCAGCGGGGATCGTTCAGGGACAACTTCAAGCCTGTTTTTTTGAGTAGGGAGACAAGCATAACTATCGTGTTCCGACTTTGGAGTGGGTGGAAATACCATCGTCCTGGCCAGCTTCTTGTGGCAGGTCCAGGGCGGCGCCATCGTGCAAGTCCTGCTGGTCGTCCTGCTCGGCGACCAGCTGGCTGTCCTGTGCTTCATCGTTCTGATAGAGGTGCGCCGAGCGCGGTGCATTTTTCGCCATTTCGACGATCGCTTCGCGCAGCAGGTCGAGCCCGCTGCCTTTCTGCGCACTGACGAACACGCGGCTGATCGTGCCGTCCTCGCCACGCTCGACCGACGGCTCCAGTCCGGCCGCGTCGATCTTGTTCCACACGAGTATCTGCGGAATATGATCGGCGCCGATCTCCTGCAACACCAGGTTGACCTGTTCGATCTGCTCCATGCGCACCGGCGACGAGGCGTCGACGACATGCAGCAGCAGATCGGCGTGGATGGTTTCTTCCAGCGTGGCGCGAAAAGCGGCCACCAGCTGGTGCGGCAGTTCGCGCACGAAACCGACCGTGTCCGAGATCACCACATTGCCCACTTCCTGGCCAAGATATACCCGGCGCGAGGTGGTGTCCAGCGTGGCGAACAGTTGGTCGGCGACATACACGCCGGCCTTGGTCACGGCGTTGAACAGGGTCGACTTGCCGGCATTGGTATAGCCGACCAGCGACACGGAAAACGTGTGATTGCGGCCACGCGCGCGGCGCTGGGTTTCGCGCTGCTTGTGCAGTTTTTCCAGACGTGCGCGCAGCGCCTTGACGCGGTCGCCGATCAGCCGGCGGTCGGTCTCGAGCTGCGTCTCGCCGGGACCGCGCAGGCCAATACCGCCCTTTTGCCGTTCCAGGTGAGTCCAGCCGCGGATCAGGCGCGTGGCCAGATGCTGCAGCTGCGCCAGCTCGACCTGCAGCTTGCCCTCGTGGCTTTGCGCGCGCTGCGCAAAGATGTCGAGGATCAGGCTGGTGCGGTCGAGCACGCGCACATTCAGGCGCTTTTCCAGATTGCGCTGCTGTGCGGGCGACAGGGCATGGTTGAAGATGACGATTTCCAGGCCATCGTTGACGACGGCGTCGCCTATCTCGTCCGCCTTGCCGCTGCCGACAAAGTAGGCGGAATCGGGACTGGAACGCTTGGCCGTGATGGTGGAAATCGGGTCCGCGCCGGCGGATCGCGACAACAGCATCAACTCCTCCATGCTGGCGGCGAAGTCGCTGTGACCGAAGTCAACTCCGACTAGTGCCGCGCGCATGATGGTGTCGGGCAGGTTGGCGCGGGCGCCGATGCAAACGCATCAACGCCGCTGGCGCGGACGTGGGCGATGGAAGGTGAAAGGCGCTGGGCCGTCAAGCTCAACGCTTTACTCCGCTTCGGATTCAATATTGAGATTGACGGCACGGGCCGGCACCACTGTCGAGATGGCATGCTTGTACACCATCTGTGTCACCGTATTGCGCAGCAATACGACATATTGATCGAATGATTCGATATGGCCCTGCAATTTAATGCCATTGACCAGGTAGATCGAGACAGGAACATGCTCTTTGCGTAATGCATTGAGGAATGGGTCTTGTAACAGTTGCCCTTTGTTGCTCATAACAGCTCCGTTTGTTTATGTTGTTGTGTAAGAATTGGAGGCGACTCGCTTGATTTCAAGTGCTCTCACACCTCTCTCACGGAGAAAGATGCGTCATAGCTACTGTAACCTGTTTTCACGATCGCTGTCGCGCAGGGTGCATTAACAGATTATTATTCTGGCGTTAATGCCCACGAATGGCAATCTTATTTGCTGTCGGCGCCGCATTATTACTGCGGCGCCTTAATTAACGCTTAATGTTGCGTCCGATTTATTTGCCCGGCGTGCGCGCAAACGGATTTTTACCGGTGCGCAGTTCGATCCGCAACGGCGTGCCGACCAGCGCAAAGGTATCGCGGAAATGTTTTTCCAGATAGCGCTTGTACGGATCGCCGACGGCGTCGAGTGCGTTGCCGTGAATCACGATCACCGGCGGGTTCATGCCGCCCTGGTGCGCGTAGCGCAGCTTCGGACGGATCGAACCCTTGCGGCGCGGCTCCTGCTTCTCCACGGCCTCGATCAGGGCGCGCGTCAGCTTCGGCGTCGACAGGTCGCACATGGCGGCCGCATAAGCAGCGTTGAGCGACTTCATCAGGGGACCGATGTTGGTGCCCTTCAGCGCCGAAATGAAATGCATCTGCGCGAACGACAGGAAGTCGAGCTTGCGGTCGATGTCGATCTTGATCTCGTCGCGTTCATGCGATTGCAGGCCATCCCACTTGTTGACGGCCACCACCAGCGCGCGGCCCGACTCCAGGATAAAGCCGGCAATATGCGCGTCCTGCTCCGAGATATCCTGCTGTGCGTCGAGCATCAGCACCACCACGTTGGCTTCCGAAATCGACTGCAGGGTCTTGACGACCGAGAATTTCTCGATCGCTTCGAACACCTTGCCGCGGCGGCGGATACCGGCCGTGTCGATCAGCGTGTACTGCTGGCCATCGCGCTCGAACGGAATCTCGATCGAGTCGCGCGTCGTGCCCGGCATGTCGAAGGCGATCACGCGCTCTTCGCCCAGCAGGGTGTTGATCAAGGTCGACTTGCCCACGTTCGGACGGCCGACCAGGGCGATCTTGATGCCGCGGTCGGTTTTTTCCAGCTCTTCCGGCTCGTCCGGACGCTGCGCAAACGCCAGGTCCAGCATCACTTCGACCAGGTCGTTGACGCCGTCGCCGTGTGCCGACGAGATCGCATACGGATCGCCCATGCCCAATTCATAGAATTCGGACACCACGGCCGTATAGCGCATGCCTTCGCTCTTGTTGACCACCAGCAGGACCGGGCGGCCGCTCTTGCGCAGGAAGTCGACGATGGTCTTGTCATGCGGGGTCAGGCCCTGGCGGCCGTCCACGATGAATACCACCACGTCGGCCTCGGCCACGGCCTGCTTGGTCTGCAGTGCCATCTGGTGCATGATGCCTTCCTTGGCGACGGGTTCGAAACCACCCGTATCGATGACCAGGAAGGGACGTTCGCCGACACGGCCTTCGCCATAGTGACGATCGCGCGTCAACCCAGGCAAATCCGCCACCAGCGCATCGCGCGAGCGGGTCAGACGATTGAATAAAGTCGATTTCCCAACATTGGGTCGACCTACTAGTGCAATTACCGGCTTCATTTGTATTACTCGACCGCGAGAGCGGTCACTGTCCCTGATTGGGTTTGAAAAATCAAATTCGAACCGGCAACGACAGGAACCGAAACAATCGGGCTGCCGTCGGTACTGATCCGACCTATTAATGCACCATCTTCCCGTGACAGGAAGTGGATGTAACCTTGATAGTCGCCAACGGCCACGCTGCGGCCGTACGACGCTGGCGTCGACAGGCGGCGGCGCGCCAGCGCGTCATTCTTCCAGGCGCCCTGCCCGCCATCGCGGGCGAACGCCACCACCGAACCCTGGTCGTCGGCGGCAAACACGAAACGCTGGTCGACCGCCACGCCCACATCGGACGAGATCGGCTTGGTCCAGCGCGGCATGCCCGTGGCGGCGTCGAAACAACCGGCCTTGCCCTGGTACGTGACGGCGCAGACGTCGGCTTCGAACACCACCGGCGTGCCGGCGATATCGGAGACGCGCTCCAGTTCGGTCGCGCCGCGCGGTTCGCTCACCACGACCTCCCAGCGTACCACACCGGTGGCTGCCGTCAGCGCCACCAGCTTGCCGCCCGGCTGGGCCACGTAGACGTTGGCGCCGCCCAGCACCATGCCCGGCGCATTGCGCAAGGTCAGTGCCGGCGTCGTGCGCTGCACCACCCATTTGCGTTCGCCCGTTTTCGCGTCGAAACCGAAGATGCGGTTGTCGACGCTGCGCACCACCACCATGCCCTGGCCGACTACCGGCGCGGTCAGCACTTCGCTGGACGCCTGTGCCTTCCACAGTTCCTTGCCGTCCGCATCGAACGCCAGCACCACGCCCTTGACGCCGCCGACCACTACCACATTGCCATCGGTGCCCGGGCTTGACGTGATGTCGGTGCCGGCCTTGATGCGCCAGGTTTCACGGCCGGTGGCCGCATCGAGGCGCGCCAGCGCACCGTCGGCGTTGACCACGTACAGGCTGCTGCCGGACAGCGCCGGAGTGAATGCATACACGCCCGACTTGCCGATCGAGTATTTCCAGGCATCGCGTACGGCCATGCTCGATTTTAACTCGACCAGCTTGGCCGGCTCGGTTTTCGGATCTTTCTTGGCAAACGGGTTCCACGACGAGCAACCCGCCATCAAGACCATCAGGCTTGCCGCTACCAGCTTTTCAGTGAGACGCATAAATGTTATCCAACCTTTTTCTTGTACTTGTAAAGTGCGCGGCAAGCGTGCCGCGCAGCAGAAGCGATGGCGATCAGGCAGCCGCCGGAGCAGCCTTGGCCTTCTCTTCCGGCACGCTGCCGCCGATGGCTTCCAGTTTCACCTGGATCAGCTGGCGGCCCGGGTTGTTCTTGCTGGTGGCGGTAAACGCGGCCAGGTAGGCCGTGCGGGCGTCGGCCAGCTTGTTCTGCGCGACCAGGATATCGCCCTTGCGGTCGGCGATGGCGCCGGCAAATTGCGGCACGCTGTCGCCGGACAAAGCCTTCAAGGCGTCGTCGTAGGCTTTTTCGTCCAGCAGCACGCCGGCCAGACGCAGTTTGGCGATCGCCTTGTACTCTTCGCTGCCATGCTCAAGCACCCATTGCAGCTGGGCCTTGGCGGTTTTCAGGTCCTTCGCGTCGAACGCCGCCTTGGCCGCGGCCAGGCCGCTCATCTGTGCATATGCCGTGCCGCCGAAGCGCGACTGCATGTCGCCGGCTGCGCGCTGGATCCTGGCCGCATCCTTGGCCGCGATGGCGCCCTGCAGCTCATCGTACAGCTGGCCGGCCTGCGCCGCCTGCGTGCGCTGGTAGTACTGCCAGCCGGCCCAACCGCTGTAGCCTGCCAGCGCGACGATCAGGACCCAGGAGGTCAGGTTGCCGTAGCGCTTCCACCATGCCGAGAGGGATGCCAGTTGTTCTTGCTCTTCGTGATCGTATGCCATGAGTCGTCAGTGTAATGAGTAGTGGATCGAGGGTGGAACCATGTTGCCACAATCATGCGGCAACGTGTACAGGTATCAGTGGTGGTGATGCACATGGCCGCCAGGACCGTGGTCATGGCCGCAGTCGTGCTCGCCGATGATCTGGTCGACCACATAGTCGACCACATCGTCGAACGGCACCGTGTTCTGCTGGGCGGCGCCTTCGGCGTCGCGCAGCGCTTTGACGGTGGCAACGTTGTTGGCGATCTCATCGTCACCGAGGATCACGGCAAACGCTGCGCCGCTGGCATCGGCCTTTTTCATCTGCGTCTTGAAGCTGCCGCCGCCATTGCTGGCCGCGCAGTGCAATACCACGTCCAGGCCCGCGTCGCGGATGCGCTCGGCCAGCACGAATGCCTGCAGGCCGGCCTGTTCGCCCTGGTGCACCAGGTAGACGTCGCACTGGGCGGGCGCTTCCGGCTCGGCCGCATCCTTCATCAGCAAAATCAGGCGTTCGACGCCCATGCCGAAGCCGACCGCCGGCGTGGACTTGCCACCGAACATTTCGACCATGCCGTCGTAGCGGCCGCCGGCGCAGACGGTGCCTTGCGCGCCCAGCTTGTCGCTGACCCACTCGAACACCGTGCGGTTGTAGTAATCAAGGCCGCGCACCAGGCGTGGATTGATGGTGAACGGAATATTGTTATGGTTCAAAATCTTCTGCAGGCCGTGGAAGTGGGCCAGCGACTCCTCGCCCAGGTATTCCAGCAGCTTCGGCGCGCCGTTCACCAGGTCCTGCATGGCAGGGTTCTTGGTGTCCAGGATGCGCAGCGGATTGCTGTGCAGGCGGCGCCTGGCTTCTTCGTCGAGCAACTCGCTGTGGCTTTCCAGGTAGGCGATCAGGTCGGCACGGTGGCGCAGGCGCTCGGCCGCGTCGCCGATCGAGTTCAGTTCCAGGCGGATGCCTTCCAGGCCCAGGTCATCCCACAGGCGGCGCGACAGCATGATCAGCTCGGCATCGATATCGGGGCCCGTAAAGCCGATCGCTTCCACGCCGAACTGGTGGAACTGGCGATAACGGCCTTTCTGCGGGCGCTCGTGGCGGAACATCTGGCCCTTGTACCACAGGCGTTTCGGGCCTTCGTAGACCAGGTTGTGTTCAACCACGGCGCGCACCACGCCGGCCGTGCCTTCGGGACGCAGGGTCAGGTTGTCGCCGTTCATCGAATCGGTAAACGAATACATTTCCTTTTCGACGATATCGGTCACGGCGCCGATGGCGCGCGCAAACAGTTTCGTCTCTTCCACGATCGGCGTGCGGATCTGCTGGAAGCCATAGCTCTGCAGCACCGACTGGGCGGTGTTTTCAAACAGCTCCCATAGCGGTGCGTCGGCGGGCAGGACGTCGTTCATGCCTTTGACGGCGGTGATTTTATCGGCTTTTTTAATTTCGGACATTTGTGTTCTTCTTCTTTACTTTTTGCTTTACCTAAGTTGTCGGATTACGCCCGGAGGGCTAATCCGACCTACCAACCTACCCGAGCTACGCTGCTACCGTGCCGTAGTGGCTTTTTACATAGTTCAGGACGATGTCCTGGAATTCCTCGACGATGCGCTCGCCGCGCAGGGTGACCACTTTTTCGCCGTCGACAAATACGGGCGCGGCGGGCGATTCGCCGGTGCCGGGCAGGCTGATGCCGATATTGGCGTGCTTCGATTCGCCGGGACCGTTGACGATGCAGCCCATCACGGCCACGTTCATCGCTTCCACGCCCGGATACAATTTCTTCCATTCCGGCATCTGCTCGCGCAGGTAGGTCTGGATATTGTCGGCCAGTTCCTGGAAGGTGGTCGATGTGGTGCGCCCGCAGCCGGGGCAGGCGATCACCATCGGCGCGAACTTGCGCAGGCCCATGGTCTGCAAAATCTCCTGGCCGACGATCACTTCGCGCGTGCGGTCGCCGCCCGGTTCGGGCGTGAGCGAAATGCGGATGGTGTCGCCGATGCCTTCCTGCAGCAGCACCGCCAGCGCCGCCGTCGAGGCCACGATGCCCTTGCTGCCCATGCCCGCTTCGGTCAGGCCCAGGTGCAGCGGATAGTCGCAGCGTTTGGCCAGTTCGCGGTAGACGGCAATCAGGTCCTGCACGCCCGACACTTTGCACGACAGGATGATCTTGTCGCGCGCCAGGCCCAGCTCTTCGGCGCGCACGGCGTTTTCGATGGCCGAGGTCACCAGTGCTTCGTACATCACGGCTTGCGCCGGCCACGGTTCGGCGCGGCCCGCGTTCTCGTCCATGATGCGCGCCAGCAAGGCCTGGTCCAGGCTGCCCCAGTTGACGCCGATGCGCACCGGCTTGTCGTAGCGGCAGGCCGCTTCGATCATCTGTGCGTATTGCGTGTCGCGCTTGGCGCCCTTGCCCACATTGCCCGGATTGATGCGGTATTTCGACAGCGCACGCGCGCAATCGGGAAAGTCGTTCAGCAGCGTATGGCCGTTGTAGTGGAAGTCGCCCACCAGCGGCACGTCGATGCCCATCTTGTCGAGCTGGTCGCGGATATACGGCACCGCCATCGCGCTTTCCGGACGGTCCACCGTCAGGCGCACCAGTTCGGAGCCGGCGCGCGCCAGCTCCTTGATCTGGATCGCCGTGCCGATCGCATCGGCCGTATCCGTATTGGTCATCGACTGCACCACCACGGGGGCGTCGCCGCCCACCCAGATCTGGCGCTGGCCATGTGCAACGAGCACCTTGCGGCTGTCGCGCCGGCCGGACGGGCCGGAGCCGATCGCTGTATTCGAGGTAGCCATAATATTATCTTGTCTTGTTTAACTTGTTACTTGACGCGGTTATTTGACGCTATTACTTGATATTCACGCGGGCAATGGTGCCGCCCGAAATCGTCGGCAGGTCCAGCTTCGCGCCGCGCAGGGTCGCTTGCACCACGCCCGGCTTGCCGACCACCAGCACGGCCGGGCCGGTGATCTCGAAGGTTTCCGTGCTGCCCGCCTTGACCATGCGCGAAATCAGCGGCGTCGTGCCCGGACGGCGAATTTCAACCCATGAATCCTGCTCCACTTTCAATACCAGCGCATTGGCGCCCACGGCGGCCGGGGCAGTAACAGCCGCTGGCGCCTCGGCAGCCGGCACGGGAGCGGCAGGCGCGGTAACCGCAGCGGCCGCCGTCACCGGAGCCGAAGCCGGTGCATCGGTGCTGCTGCCGGCCGGCGGCGGCACGGAAATCAATGGCACCGACGGCGTCTGCACCGGCGACAACTCCTGGCCCGGCTTGACCAGCGTCGTTTCCACCGGGCTGACCACGCTGGTATGCACGGCTTCCTTGTCGGCATGCGCAAACAGGGTTGCCGGCATATAGCCCATCTTCCAGGCGCCGAAGGCAACCGCCGCCACCACAACCACGGCGCCGGCGATCCACACCGTCGAATTGGACGAACGCTGCGTCATCGACGGAAAGCGCGACTCCGAAAACGTCGCTGAAATGTCGCGGCGCGCCGGCGCGGCATGATGCTCCTGCACCGGCGTCGGCGGATGGACTTCGATCATCGCCACCAGCGGCGCCGCGTCGAGCCTGACCACCTTGGCATAGGCGCGCACGAAACCGCGCACCACGGCCAGGTTCGGCAAGGCCGCCACGTCGCCCTCTTCCAGCGCCACGACCTGGCGCGGCGCCAGCTTGAGCTGCTCGGCCACCTGCTCCACCGGCCAGCCCAGCGCTTCGCGCTGCGCCTTCAGTTGTGCGCCTGCCAACGCAAGATTGCCCTGGGGCTGCTGAGGTGTTTCTGCCCGCTCTGAATTCATTGGTATCCCTGTCTCACTCATCAAACGCCCCACTTTGATAAGCAGCATATTCGGGCGAGCCGGAATGCTGGCGGCGCAATTGCGTCACCAGGCCAGCTTCCGCGCCCGCATCCCCGAGCTTATGCTGCACCTTGATCCCGAGCCACAGCACATCGGCCGTCTGGCTCTCCATCGTCGCTACCGTACCGAGACGCGCCAGGTACAGCGCCGCCTGCCGGTAGTCCTGCTGTTCGTAATACGCGCGCACCAGGCCGGCATACGTGCCTGCCGCGCCCGGTGCGATGCGCTCCGCCTGGTGCCAGTAGGCGGCGGCGCGCGGGTAATCTTTCAGGGCCAGGCTGCAGGCGCCCGCATTATGCAGTGCCTTTTCCGGCGTCGCGTATGCGGCATCCTGCAGCGCGGCGTCGAAATACGCCAGCGACTGCGCCGCGCGCCCGGTCTGGCACAGGAACTGGCCATAATTATTGCTCAACTCGGGATTGTGGGGCGCAAGGCGCAATGCGTAAAGAAAATCTTTTTCAGCGGGCGCCGGCTGGCGCAGCGCGGCCAGGATCAGGGCGCGCATGCCGTGCGCCTGGGCGTCGCCCGGCGCCAGCTGCAGCGCCTGCTGCGCCTCGTCCAGCGCGATGGCCAACTGGCCTTGTTCGTAATAGGCGCTGGCCAGCTGCAGGCGCAGCGCGGCGCGCTGTGCCGTCGCGGCCTGGTCCTTGCCGATGGTGGAAACACAGCCGGCCAGCAGCACGCCCAGGCTGACAGCAGCCAGGGCAAGCGTGCGAGGGTAAGCCATGCCTCCCCGCATCAGGAGCGGATCTCGACGATCTTGCCGAAATTGGCGCCAAACTTCTGCTGGTACTCGGTCATTTTTTCCATGCGTTCCTGCACCCGCGTACGGTCCTTTACTTCGCCGGCCAGCTGGCCGCAGGCCGCATCGATATCGTCGCCGCGCGTCTTGCGCACGGTGGTGATGATGCCGCCATCCATCAGCACCTGGGCAAACGCCTTGATGCGCGGGTTTTTCGAGCGGAACAGGCCCGACTCGGGGAACGGGTTGAACGGAATCAGGTTGAACTTGCAGTTCACGCCAAACTCGCGGTCCTGCACCAGCGCCAGCAGTTCGCGCGCATGCTCGTCGCTGTCGTTGACGCCGTCGAGCATGCAGTATTCAAAGGTGATGAAGTCGCGCGGCGCGAACTCCAGATAGCGTTTGCAGGCCGCCATCAGTTCCTTCAGCGGGTATTTCTTGTTCAGCGGGATCAGGCCGTCGCGCAAGGTGTCGTTCGAGGCGTGCAGCGAGACGGCCAGGGCCACCGGCACTTCCTGCGACAGCTTGTCCATCATCGGCACCACGCCCGAGGTCGACAGGGTAACGCGGCGGCGCGACAGGCCGTAGGCGTTATCGTCGAGCATCAGTTTCAGCGCGGTGACGGTCGGCTCGAAGTTCAGCAGCGGCTCGCCCATGCCCATCATCACCACGTTGGTGATCTGGCGCTCGCCTTTCGGGCCCGGCTCGATGCCCTTGGTGCGGCGCAGTTCGAATTCGGCCATCCACAGCTGGCCGATGATTTCGCCCACCGTCAGGTTGCGGTTGAAGCCCTGCTTGCCGGTCGAGCAGAAACGGCAGTTGACGGCGCAGCCGGCCTGGGTCGAGATGCACAGGGTGCCGCGGTTATCTTCCGGAATGAACACGGTTTCCACGGCATTGCCATTGCCCACGTCGACCAGCCACTTGCGCGTGCCGTCGGTGGAGGTATGGTCGCTGATGATGGCCGGCGCGCGCACTTCGGCGCGCGTGGCCAGCTTGTCGCGCAGCGACTTGGCCAGATCGGTCATGGCATCGAAGTCGGAGGCGCCAAACTGGTGGATCCAGCGTTGCAGTTGTTTCGCACGAAACGGTTTCTCTCCCAACTCGGCGCAGTAGGCGATGAGTTGCGCGGGATCGAGGTCCAGCAAGTTGGTGAGTGTTGTCGTTGTCATGATGGTACCTATTCTAAAAATCCGTCCCCGCGCGCACAGAACAATCCGGCGCAGCGGGAACAGGGGGGATAAAGTTATTTCACAGATAACGCCAGGAAATAACGTTATCCAAGGCTATCAGGCCTTCAGTTCTGGGAAGAAGTAAGCGATTTCCACTTGGCCAGCTTCGACAGCGTCCGAACCGTGAACGGCGTTGGCATCGATCGAATCGGCGAAATCGGCGCGGATCGTGCCTTTTTCCGCTTTTTTCGGATCCGTCGCGCCCATCAGGTCACGGTGGGCCAGAACGGCGTTTTCGCCTTCCAGCGCTTGAATCATGACTGGACCGGAAACCATGAAGTCGACCAGGTCTTTGAAGAAGCCGCGTTCTTTGTGCGCTGCGTAGAAGCCTTCAGCTTGTTCGCGCGTCAGCTGGGTCATGCGGGCTGCAACGATTTTCAGGCCAGCGTTTTCGAAACGGCTGTAGATTTGGCCGATTACGTTTTTTGCAACTGCGTCTGGTTTGATGATCGACAGGGTGCGTTCGATTGCCATGTGTGAAAACTCCAATAAAAAGAAAGGTTTAAAACAATAATTGATAGTTCAATCAACCTTTGATTTTACCATACTACACTCCATGTCACCCAGAGCGACAGCCACGATCTTGCAAGCCAGATGCGTTTAATGGAATCTTAAGCTGGTTTTTTTGCAAAAAAGCGGGGCCATGCTATCCTTGCACAAAGAAGTAAATCGAATTTGACAACACGGAGGCTTTATGAATCAGAACCTGCAACGCACCTTTGACCTGTCGGGAGGCATGCAACAAGTACGCCACCAGGTCTTGCGCAATACTTACTGGCTGCTGGCGCTGTCCATGATACCGACCGTGCTGGGCGCTTTTATCGGCGTGCAGATGCACCTGCCGATGCTGACCGGCGGCATGGGCTTCATCATCTTCATGGCGGTCGCCTTCGGCTTCATGTACGCCATTGAAAAAACCAAGAACTCGGGCCTCGGCGTGGCCGTGCTGCTGGGCTTTACCTTCTTCATGGGCCTGATGCTCACGCCTATCCTGACCCGCACCCTGGGCTACTCGAACGGCGGCATGCTGATCATGACGGCCTTTGGCGGCACGGCCACCATCCTGGCCGTGATGGCGACCATTGCCACGGTCTCGAAGCGCGATTTCTCGGCGATGGGCAAGTGGCTGTTCGCCGGCGTGATCGTGCTGATCCTGGCATCGGTGGCCAACATCTTCCTGGGCCTGTCGGCACTGTCGATCGTGATCTCGGTGGTGGCCATCGCGATCTTCTCGGCTTACATCCTGTATGACGTGCAGCAGATCATCAACGGCGGCGAGACCAACTATATCTCGGCGACCCTGCGCATCTACCTCGATGTGTACAACATCTTCACCAGCCTGCTGTCCCTGCTGGGCTTCGCTGGCGGCAGCCGCGACTAAGCGCCGTTACAAAAACGCCCATGGCTGCGTTGCGGCGCCTTGCCCTGAACGTTTTTGAAATGCGCTTGCATTAGAATGATGTAGCAACAAAAAACCGGCCTCGGCCGGTTTTTTTACGTCTGCCGCCTTAAAAATCGTGGTTCGGCGGGTAGCTGCTGTAAAAATCATTGTCCCACCTGAAATTGGTAAACGCCACCGTCAGCGAAATGTCCAGCGCCTCCACGAAGTGCCAGCAGCCGACCGGCAGGAACAGGATTTCGCCCGGCTCCAGCACGCACTCGCGCACCTGCACGTCCCGCATCAGCGGATAGCGCTGCAGGTCGATCTCGCGCCCGTCGACGGGCGTGAAGCAATGGCGCTGGTTGTACACGCGCGCCACTTCGCAAGCGGCCATGATGCGCACGCGCTTGCGCCCCGCCACCTGGGCCATGAAGTTGTTGGTCAGGTCGTGGTGAAATGGCGTGATGGTGCCGGCCGGACCGAACCACAAAAAGCCCGCTCTCTCCCCATCCTGGCGCAGGTACTCGGGCAGCTGGCCGATATCGTCCCACAGCTCGCGCAGCGCCTGCCGGTTGCGTGAATTGTTATTGGCCGTCATGTAGAAATCATTGGTGATGCCACTGCTGTCGACCAGGCTGGCGTAGTCGCCAAAGGCCATGCTGCGCTTGTGCGCGATGCTGTTCATCTCGTACTGGGAGTCGGCCTCGCGGCCGAACTGCACTTCCACTTCGCGCTGCCCATAATGCTCGCGAAAATAAGCGGGGCTCCAGAGCCGCCGCGCCGGCCAGTCGTCCAGCATGCCGGTGATGATCACGGGCTGGCTGGTGCAATAATAGTCCTGCAAAAATTGCTGACCGCTCAGCCGGTGACAGCGCGCAATGTCGGGCGCGCGCAGCCGGTTCAGCTTGCGCCCGATATCGATCACCCAGTCGCGCTTGGCCAGCCGGTTCGACAGCCTTGCGGCGCCGGCCAGGTAGGGGCTGTGCAGCGCCAGCTCCACTTCGCGCCGCGCCAGCGCCTCCCCGATGCCTGCCTGTTGCAGCACCGGCAGCAAGCTGGCCGGATGGCTGCCCAGCATCAGGTTTTCCGCGATCCAGCTGCGCCATTCACGGCTCAATTCTTCCGTTTCCTTCCTGCTTGCCAAGTTCGACACCGCCGCCATCGCCGCCTCCTGTTCCTGGTATAAAAAAAGACCGGGCTGCTTGCGCCGCCCGGCCGTTGTTGCTTACCTGACCTTCCACACCTCGGTGGCCAGCACGCCATTCGCATCGCCATCGAGCTCCCACGAGAAGGCGCCGCGCAGGCCCTGGTCCTTGACGTATTGCACCTTGGTGCCGATCACCGTCGGATCGTCATAGCTCCACCATTGGCCGCCCGCCTCCGTGTACAGATACAGCTGCCGGGTGACCGGATGGTAGTAGCGCGTACCGGACTTGGCGACCAGGACTTTGTAGTCGTCGATGCCCGCCTCGTAGGTGCCGGGCGCCATGCCGCTGGCGCTCTGGTACAGGCCGTCGCCATTCGGCCCCGGCGCCACGCCGGTCCAGCCGCGGCCATAGAACGGAATGCCCAGCAACAGCTTGTTGCGCGGCACGCCGGCGGCAATCATGTACTGCACTGCCTTGTCCGCCACATACTCGCGCGCCATGCCGGTCGACGGATCGGCCGGATCGGCAAACAGCTGGGCGTTGAAGTTGGTGCTGCTTTCCCAGCCGCCGTGGAAGTCGTACGTCATCAGGTTGATCCAGTCCATGTACTGCGAGTACAGGGCCGGCTCCGTGTTGTCGATCTTGTCCTTGCCGGCGCCGACCGCCGCCGTCAGCAGGTAGCGCTTGCCGTTGGCCGCACCCAGCGCATCGAGCTGGCTGCGAAATTCCGCCATCAGCAAGGTGAAATTGCGCTTGTCGTTCGGGCTGACGGTGTTGTACGGCTGGCCGCCGCCGACCGGATATTCCCAGTCGATATCGATGCCGTCGAAGATATTGGCCGCCGAGCCGACCCCGCCGCGTCCCTGCGACAGCGGCAGGTTGCCCTTGATATACAGGTCGATGCAGGAACTGACCATCTGCTTGCGCAGCGCATCGGTGGCGGAGCCGGCCGAGAAGTTCTTCGACCAGCTCCAGCCGCCCAGCGAAATGAACAGCTTGAGGTTCGGATGGGCGGCCTTGAGCTTTTTCAGCTGCAGGAAGTTGCCGGACAAGGGCGCATCCCACGGTATCGCCTGGCCGTCGACCGTGCGTTTCGGCGTGCGGATATAGTCGGCTTCCGCATCGCCGCCCGTGCCGGCGTCCGGCGCGTTCGGATTGGTGGCGCCCGGCTCGGCCTTGGTGATCATGCCGCATTCATAGCCGCCGTTCTTCGCATAGATATTGCCGAAGGCGTAGTTGATGAAGGTCAGCTTGTCGGCCACGCCGCTGCTGTGCACATTGGCCACTTCGTAATCGCGGCCATACACGCCCCACTGGGCAAAATAGGAGCCAACTTCGCGGCCGGTTGGCGTTGGTGTTGGCGTTGGGGTGGGTGTCGGAGTCGGTGTCGGTGTCGGTGTCGGTGTCGGCGTCGGTGTCGGCGTCGGTGTCGGGGTTGGCGTGGTGGTCGGCGTGGCGCTGCAGGCATCCTGGCTGGTCCACGGCTTGCCCGTGCCGGCGCCGCCGTTGTTGGTCGACGGGTTGTCGCCCTGGGTCCAGTAATTCGCGCGGTAGTTGATGCCGCCAAGGCTGACGGTAGCGCCCGCGCTGTAGGCGGTGCCGGCGACCCAGGCCAGTGCGCAGCTGCCTGCCGTGGCCGGCGGCGTCGGTGTCGGTGTCGGTGTCGGAGTAACCGGCGTCGGCGTTGGCGTCGGTGTCGGAACAGGCGTGGGCGTTGGCGTTGGAGTGGTGACGCCGCCGCAGGTGCCGCCGGCGCTCCACAGGCTGGGCGTGGCGACCGGATTCCAGCCGGAGCCGACGTGATCGGTCTGCGTTACCAGTGCCGTATAGTTGGCGCCGAGGTAAGTCACCACTGCGCCCGCGTTATAGGTGCCGCCCTCCTCCCAGGCGGTACAGGCGGCCGTGCTGGCCGCCAGCATGCTCGCGCCGGGCGTCACGCCAGCATCGCCGCCACCACCGCCACATGCGGCCAGCACGCTGCCGCCGGCAAGGCAGGCCATCATGTTGCGTATCGTTTTACTGAGTATTAAATTTTCCACGCTGTCTCCTTCAGGTTGCGGAAAGGGCACTCTGTTAATGAGCTACTCTGTTTTTGAAGTTGCAAGAAGAGAATGCTATTGAAAAAACAGCACGTCAAGTGGTTTTATAGTGGCATCAAACTGGGTAATACCAATTCAACATGCGGCGCTTTCTGGGGAGGCAAAACGGCGCCTATTCCTACTGGAGATATGAAAAAAACGGGAGGGAAGGACGGCGGGAAAACCGGCCGAGAAAAAAACCGGACCAATTTGATACAACAGGCGAAGTGGTATTACGTCAGGGATAAGTCACACGGCGGGCGCCTGCCTGGCCGCCCGCCTGCAAGTCATTTATTGCGCCAGATCGAATACCGCCATCGACTCCACGTGCGAAGTATGCGGGAACATATTGACCACGCCGGCCTTCGACAGCCGGTAGCCCGCTTCCAGCACCAGGATGCCGGCGTCGCGTGCCAGCGTCGACGGGCTGCACGACACATACACGATGCGTTTCGGCAGCATGTCCGGGCGCACCTGCGCCAGGCCGACCAGCGCCTGGCACAGCGCCATCGCGCCGTCGCGCGGCGGATCGACCAGGATGCGGTCAAACTTGCCCAGCGCGATCAGGTCGTCAGTGCTTACTTCAAACAGGTTGCGCGTCGAGAACGAGGTTTTTTCCGACAGGCCGTTGGCCAGCGCGTTTTCCAGTGCGCGCTCGGTCAGGGTGGTGCTGCCTTCGATACCGACCACTTCGCTGCCCTGGGTGGCCAGCGGCAAGGTGAAGTTGCCCAGGCCGCAGAACAGGTCGGCCACGCGGTCGGTCGATTGGACTTCCAGCAGGCGCAGCGCTTTCGACACCAGCACGCGGTTGATATGGTGATTGACCTGGGTGAAGTCGACCGGCTTGAACGGCATTTTGACGCCGAATTCCGGCAGCAGGTAATGCAATTGCTTGTCGAGCGGGTAGAACGGCACCGCCGTTTCCGGCCCTTTCACCTGCAGCCACCATTGCACGCCGTATTCGTCGGCAAACGCTTTGAGCTTCGTTTCATCGTCCGCTGTCAACGGCGCCATGATGCGCAGCACCATCGCCGTGACATCCTCGCCGATGGCCAGTTCGATCTGCGGCATCTGGTCGAAAATCGACAGCGAACCGATCAGCGCGCGCAGCGGCAGCAGCATGGCCGAGATATGCGGCGGCAGGATTTCGCAGCTGTCGATATCGGCCACGAACGCCGATTTCTTTTCATGGAAACCGACCAGCACCGTCTCTTTTTTCTTCACGTGGCGCACCGACAGGCGCGCGCGGTAGCGGTAGCCCCAGGTCGGGCCATACATCGGGCGCATGATGTTCTCGGCGCGCACCTTGCCGATATGCCACAGGTTGTCTTCCAGTACGCGCTGCTTGATGGCGACCTGGGCCGATGGCTCCAGGTGCTGCATCGAGCAGCCGCCGCAGTAATCGAAATGCTTGCACTTCGGCGTCACGCGCAGCGACGACTCGCGGTGCAGCGCCGTCATGCGGGCCGCTTCCCAGTTCTTCTTTTTCTTGAACGTCACGAAGCTGACGCGTTCGCCCGGCAAGGCGCCTTCGACAAACACGACCTTGCCCGGCGAGCCGTCTTCATTCTCGATGTGGCCGACGCCGCGCGCGTCCATGTCGAGCGATTTGATTTCGATAATGTTTTCTTGCATAGCGATCAATAGGTAAGAGTGGGCCAGACGCAGGGCCGCGCTGAAACTTGAAGGAGAACAGGGAAAGGTCAGGCGCCGCGAGCGGGGCGTATGATAGCAGATGCAGGCCCGCAACAACCGGGCCCGGGTGTCCTACAACAGCGAATCGCGCACGACGCCGCGTGCGGCCATCGCGCGTTTGAGCTTGATCAAGGCTTCCTGCTGGATCTGGCGCACGCGTTCGCGCGTCACGCCCATTTCCTCGGCCAGCGTTTCCAGCGTGGCCGGATCGTCGTTGTCGAGTCCGAAGCGGCGCATGATCACCACGCGCTGCTTGTCGGGCAATTTGCTGAGCCAGTCGCGCACCAGCACCGTCATCTCATGGTGTTCGGCGCGCGCATCGGGGCTGTCTTCGCTGGCGCCGGGCAGCATGTCCATCAGCGACGATTGCGGATCGTTGTCGAGCGGCGCGTCGAGCGAGGTAGCGTGTTCCGACAGCGCCAGGATATCCTGCACTTCCTCGACCGGACGGCCCACCAGGTGGGCGATGTCTTCGGCCGACGCATCCTTGCCGTCGTGGTGCTGCGCTTCCAGGTGGTATTTGCCGCGCAGGATCTGGTTCAGTTCGCGCACCATGTGCACTGGCAGGCGCACCGTGCGCGCCTGGTTCATGATGGCGCGCTCGATGCTCTGGCGTATCCACCAGGTGGCGTAGGTGGAAAAACGGAAACCGCGCTCGGGCTCGAACTTGTCGATGGCGCGCATCAGGCCGATGTTACCCTCCTCGATCATGTCGAGCAGCACCACGCCGCGGTTGATGTAATGCTTGGCGATCGATACGACCAGGCGCAGGTTGTGCTCGATCATGGTCTGCCGCGCTTCGAAGTTGCCCTGCTTGGCCAGCGTGGCGTAATGCACTTCCTGCGGCGCCGTCAGCAGCGGGCGCGTGCCGATCTGGTTCAGGTAGTGCTGGGTGGTATCGGTCGACAGTTCGGCCGCCAGCACTTTTTTCAGCTCGTCGACGCTGTCGACCACCACGCTGGGGCCGGCCGTCTCGCCGGCCTCGGCGCTGTCCACGCCGTCGATCCCGTCGGCATCTTCGGTCAGTACCTCGTCCAACACTTCGTCGTGCGGGTCCGGTTCATCGTCATGCGGATCGTGCGGCGCGTTTTTCATTGCTTTACCTAACGGTTAGGCAGGAACTTGGACGGATCGACAGGCTTGCCCTGCTGGCGGATTTCAAAGTGCAGCTTGACGCGGTCGGCATCGGAATCGCCCATTTCGGCGATCGCCTGGCCTTTGTTGACGCTCTGCCCTTCTTTCACCAGGATGCTGCGGTTATGCGCATAAGCCGACAATAAACTGTTACTGTGCTTCACGATAACAAGATTACCATAACCACGGATGCCGCTGCCAGCGTACATGACTTTCCCTGCGCCGGCCGCCACGACCTGCTGGCCGGCCTTGCCGGCAATATCGACGCCCTTGTTCTTGCCTTCGTCAAACGTACCGATCACCTTGCCTTCGGACGGCCACATCCAGCTGAGCTTTTCATCGCCGTTCGCCTGTGCGGCGGCGGCCGGTGCGACTGCCGGCGCGACCGCCAGTGAACCGGCAGCAGCTGGCCTGGCCGGCGTGGCGGCGGGCGCCGCCGGCGGCGTCTCGACCACGCCGGCGTCGCTGCGCAGCTCGGCCAGGGTTGCATCGGAATAGGCGCGCTTCTCGCCGCGCGGGCCGCTCTTCTTCGGCACTGCGGGCGCAGCCGGACGCACTTCGGTCACGGCCGGCATCACGATGGCCGAGGTCTGGGCGCCGCCCGTGTCGCCGGTTGGCGGCAGCACGCGCAGCACCTGGTCGACCTTGATGTCGTTCGGGTCGCCGATATTATTCCAGGCCACCAGGTCGCGGTAGTTCTGGCCGTGTTCGAGCGCAATGCGCAGCAGGGTGTCGCCACGCTTGACGGTGTACAGAGCGGGATCGCGGTCGCGCGCTTCGCTGGCGGCGGTGCTGCGCGGGGGCGCCTGGCGTTCCACCACCGGCGCCTGGACACCGGTGGTGCCGCATGCGCTGAGGATGGCTGCCAGCGTGATGCTGCCAAAAATTACCTTGGTTTGTTTAATCATTCGCATGTAGTTGTCTGTCCTGCTTGCTAACTGATCCACGGATCAGATGGTGCCCGGGCGCAACGGCACGAAGTGGCAGGCTTCCAGTTTTTCGCTGGTCCACTCCATTTTTCCTGCCCGGGTAATGAGTTGTAAATGCTGCAATTTGTCGCCCACCGGCGCCACCAGGCGCCCGCCTATCGTCAGTTGCTCCAACAGGGCTTGCGGCACTTCCAGGCCGGCTGCGGCCAGAATGATCCCGTCAAAGGGCGCCGCCTGCGGCAAGCCTAGCATACCATCTCCGTACTGCAAGCGCAGGTTCGGCACGCGCAGCGGCCGCAGATTGGCCTTGGCCAGTTCATGCAGTGGCTTGATGCGCTCGATCGAAAACACCTCCTTCGCCACGCGCGACAAGACAGTCGCCTGGTAGCCGCAGCCGGTGCCGATCTCGAGCACGCGCTGCAGCGCGCCGCCGTTGCGCATCACTTCGATCATGCGCGCCACGATATATGGCTGCGAGATGGTCTGCTGGTGGCCGATCGGCAGGGAAGCGTCGATATACGCCTGCGACGCCAGCGCCTCGTCCATGAACATATGGCGCGGCACGGCCAGCATGGCGTCGAGCACCACCTGGTCCTGCACGCCCTGCTTCACAATGCGCGCCACCATGGCGCGCCGCACGGCTTCGGACACCAGCGGATTCTGGCGCGGCGCCGCGGCTGTTGCCGGCTGCGCCCGCTCGTTGGCAATCGCCTGCGCGCGCGAGGGCGTGATGCCGCTGGGCGCGCCATACACGGGCACGCTGGCGCGTCCGGCGTTCTGCGCCTTGTTCTGGGTGGCCGTTTGCGGCGTGGCGATGCGCGATTGGGCCAGCGTGGGTGCGGCGCCCGGGCGCGACGGCTTGCCGGCCAGCGCGTCGAGCGACAGGGGAAAGCTGCGCGGTTTGTCGCTCATGCCAGGCCCTTGGCCAGCGCCTCGAGCTGCGTCACGTGGGTCAGGTCGATCTGCAGCGGCGTGATCGACACCTGCCCTTGCGCCACCGCATGAAAGTCGGTGCCGGGCCCGGCTTCGCGGGTGGCGCCCACCGGGCCGATCCAGAAGATTTCGCGCCCGCGCGGATCGAGCGCGCGGATCACCGGTTCGGCCGAATGGCGCTTGCCCAGCCGGGTGGCGGTGATGCCCTGCATCTGCTCGTACGGCAGGGCGGGAATATTGACGTTCAGCAGATACGGCTTGTGCAGTTCGTCAAAGCGGCGCTCGACGATATCGCGCGCCACGCGCGCGGCCGCGTCGAGATTGACCCAGCCATACTCGGCCTGCGAAAAGGCGATCGCCGGGATGCCGAACAGATAGCCTTCCGTGGCGGCCGCCACCGTACCGGAATACAGCGTGTCGTCGCCCATGTTGGGGCCGTTATTGATGCCGGATACCACCAGGTCGGGCCGCTCCATCATCATGCCCGTCAAGGCCACGTGCACGCAGTCGGTCGGCGTGCCATTGACATAATAAAAGCCGTTGCCCGCCTTGTTCACCGACAGCGGCCGGTCCAGCGACAGGGAATTGGACGCGCCCGAGCGGTTGCTGTCGGGCGCCACTACCACGATCTCGGCGATGCTCGCGAGTGCATCGGCCAGGGCGGCCAGGCCTGGCGCAAGGTAGCCATCGTCGTTACTGATTAGAATTCTCATGCCGAGATTTTACCCGAAGCAACCGCTGCCCTGCGCGCGTGATGATGCAATACAGCATTTTTTAACTTGCCGTCAGGCCAGCTCAGCGCTGCTCGATGCGCGCTTCCGACAGCGCGCCTTCCAGCGCCTGCACCTCGTCTTCCTGCAGGGCCAGCAGGGCGTCGAGATCGCCCTGCTGTTTGTACAGGCGCTTGAGCTGCGCCATGCCGCGCTTGCGCAGCTTGCCCGGCACGCCGGGACGCAGCAGGCACGATTTCAACTGATCGGCCAGCTCGCCCGCCTGGCGGAACTGCTCGCGTTCGACCATGCCCTGCAGCATGGCGATCATGCTCAGCAGCGTTTCATCCTCGCTTTCCTCGGCCAGGCCGGCATGATCGGCATGGCTGGCCAGGATGGCCTGCTGCTGCACGGTACCGGCCAGTTGCTGGCGGCTGTGCAAGGTATCGTGATGATGCTCGCCCAGCAGACGCGCATGCACTTCCAGCACCTGTTCCTGCACGCTGCGGGCGGCCTCGAGCTCGCCACGCCGCAGCAGGGCCTCGGCCAGCTTGCGCTGGCTCATCAGCGTTTCCGGATGATCGAGGCCGCGCGTGCGTTCGCGCGCCGCCACCTGGTTTTCATGCAGCTGGCGCGCACCGGCCCAGTCGCCCAGGCCAGCCACGATGTCGGCCAGGTGGTCGCGCGTGGCCAGCGTGGCCGGATGGTCGGGGCCCAGCGTGCGTTCCTGCGCCTGCAGCACGGCCTCCAGCAGCCATCGGGCGCCGTCCAAATCGCCCTGGCGCGCCAGCGCTTGGGCCAGCACCAGCTTGCTGTGCAAGGTATCGCCGTGCTCGGCGCCAAACAGGCGCGTGCGCGCCGCCACCACGGTCTCCAATACTTGCTGCGCCCGCCCGTGATGCCCCATGTGCAGCAAGGTGGCGGCGCGGCAGTCCATCGCGCCCAGGCTCAGCGGATGCTCGGCGCCCAGTTGCCGCGCATAGCTGTCCAGCACGCCTTCCTGCAGCGACAGCGCGGCCGCGTAATCGCCCTGGCGCGCCAGCGTCTGCGCCAGGCAGGCCCTGGCGGCCAGGGTGTCGGCATGCTCGGGCCCCTGCAGCCGTTCGCGCGTGTCGGCCACCTCCTGCTCCAGCTCGCGCGCTTCATCCAGCGCATCGAGCTGGCGCAGCAGGCGCGCCATGCCGCTTTTCACGGCCAGGGTATCGACATGCTCGGCACCCAGCAGGCGGGTGCGGATCTCCACGCTCTGGCGAAATGCGTCCAGCGCCTGCCCCGGCCGGCCATCCTTGCGGTACAGTTCGCCCAGACGCGCCAGGTCGCGCGCCAGGGGCAGGCCCACCGCCCTGCCCGGCTCGCTCTGCAGCGTGCGCCTGGCCTCATCGATGGCGGCCAGCAAGCCGATTTCGCGGCTGGACTGCCAGGGAAAATAGCCGCCCGTCAGCCACTGCAGGAAGGCTTCGAAGGTGCGCGTCAGCGAAAAACGGTCGCCGCCCTGGTCGATGCGCACGGCCAGCTGTTCGCCATAGGCAAACGTCTTGGTCTGCTGCAGCTGGACTTCATCGAAGTAGCTGTCGAGCGCGATCTGCGGCAAGCCGTACGAGCTGCGCAGCAGGCGCTCGAACATGGGCTGGTAGCCGGCGATGCCTTTTTGCGTGTCGCCACGGCGCCACTCGGCGCGCTGCACGCCGTCGCCCATCTCTATGCGCGAGGGCAAGGGATACACCAGCAGCTGGCGCTGTTCGTCTTCGTGGGTGCGGCGGTAGTCGATGGCGCGCGTCACCAGCGCATCGACGCCTTCCAGGCTCTGCCGGTTCGGCGTAAACACCACCACCAGCTTCTTCGGCAGCAAGGTGGTGCAGATGCCGGCACTGTCGGTGCGGCCGGTGCGCGAGTCGACCAGCACATAGCGGAAGTGGCGCGCCAGCGTATCGGCAAAACAGCGGAACAGCGCCGGACAGGCGGTAAACAGCTGGTCCCAGCGCATCTGCGCCAGCCGTTCGCTGTAGCTGGCGTCGAAACGCCCGGCCCGCATCAGATACAAGGGACTGCCCTGGTCGACGCGCACCACATATTGCTGCCAGTCGATGGCGTCAAGCACGCGCTGCGCCAGCATGGCGTCGTCCTGCGCCGCGCCGATGCGGTCAAGCTGCGCGCGGCAGGCCTCGAAAAACTCCAGCACGCCGGGACACTCCTCCTGCTGGGCAAAATAATGGTGCAGTCCCGGCGCTTCCATGTCCCAGTCCAGCATCAGCACCGGCACGCTGGCGTTCTCGCGGCGCGCCAGCAGCACCGCAATGTTCGACAGGGCCATGGTGCGGCCAGTACCGCCCTTGTAGGAATAAAAGGTAACGACTTCTCCGGGAGCGCTCAAAGGCGGCAGGGACAGGCGTGGGCATTCCATGGCAAGGACCTTTAGCGTGGGAAATGAGGGGGCGGCACCGCGCGCCACTGGGGCGGTATGTCGGGCAGCACGAAGCGGCTGCAGTCGTGGCCGGGCGGTGTCGAGCGTTTGAGCAAGTGATAATGGCGGGCGATGCGCTGCACGATTTTTTCAATATCGGGCAGGTATTGCGGATTCGATTTCAGGTCGCCGCTGGCCAGGGTATAGGCGGAAAAGTCCACGTAAAAGCCGGGAGCGGCGATTTGCGCCGGCAGGCCGTCCGGGTGGCGCGTCATGATGATGGGAATGATCAGGTGGCTGGGCAGCTCATACCATTTGCTGCGCTCCTGCTCGATCAGCTGCATCGCGGCAAACTCGCGCCGGGTATAGCCGTGCGCCTCGTACTTCGGGGTATACAACACGATCATGCAGACGCTCTCGCACATGGCGCGCGCCACGCGGCGGTCGAGATCATCGCCGCCGCCCAGTTGTTCGCTGTCGATGAACAGCGCGTCTTCGCGGTCCAGGTGTGGCTCCAAATAGCAAGAAAGGGCGTCAACCAGATCGTTCTTGAACTTGTTCATGAAATCAAAATTTCCATGCGCATAGCTCAAGAAACAGCCGTAGCGGATATCCATGGCATCCCCCCGTCTCCCGTGCAGCGCCACGATCGCTGCGCCCTGATTCAACAAGGCTGATACTCACTTTAAACCGCTGAGCACGTCCATGTTTGTGCTGGCGCAAACCTTGTCACGGCCGGGTTCGAACGCAAGGCATGCCAGAAATCAGCATAAACATGCCCGATTTTGGCATGCCAGACGCGCAGGCAAACCGCGCGGCCATGGACCATGTACTTGATTAAAAAGGGAAAATGGCCGGCGCAAGCGCGCCGGCCAGGAATTGCATCAGGACTTTGCCGGTAGCTGGCGGAAAAACTCGATGACCTCGGCGGTATCGCGCGTGCGCTTGAAAGGCGGCAGGCTTTGCCAGATCCGCTTGCCATATGGCTTGGAAATGAGGCGTGGATCGCAGATCATCAGCACGCCGCGGTCGCCTTCATCACGGATCAGGCGGCCGGCGCCCTGCTTCAGGTTGATGATGGCTTCCGGCAGCGAATGGTGCATGAAACCATTCTTGCCCTGCTTTTCCATCACCTCGATGCGGGCCGCCAGCACCGGGTCGTCGGGCGGCGCGAACGGCAGCTTGTCGATGATTACCAGCGACAGGGCGTCGCCGCGCACGTCGACGCCTTCCCAGAAGCTCTGGCTGCCGATCAGCACGCCATTGCCTGCCGCGCGGAACTGGTCCAGCAACTCGGTGCGGCCACGGTCGCCCTGCACGAACAGCGGGAAGTTCAGGCCGCGCTGCCTGAATTCGTCGGCCAGCCGTTCGGCCGCCCGCTTCACGGCGCGCAAGGTGGTGCACAGGAAAAACGTGCGCCCGCCGGCTGCCTCGATGATCGGCAGGGCGCAGTCGATCACGGCATCCGTGTAGCCCAGCGAATTGGGCTGCGGCAGGTTTTGCGGCACGAACAGCAGGCCCTGCTGGCCATAATCGAACGGACTCGGCCACGTATGCGACGGTTCGCCCGTCAGCCCCATCTGTTCGGAAAAATGCTTGAAGTCGTTTTTCACGGCCAGGGTGGCGGAGGTGAAAATCCAGCTGCGCGGCGTGCCTTCGCGCTGGTTGTTGAAGATCGGCGCGATCGACAGCGGCGTCTTGTGCAGCTGCAGGGAGCTGGAAAACGCCTCGACCCAGAACACGGCTTCCTCGCCGGCGGCAATCCTGGCCTTCGGGTCGAACTTCCAGCTGGAGAGCTGCTGCGCCAGTTCCACGCCGCGCACGCGGCACTGTTCCAGCGTTTCGGCCCGTTCGGCCTGGGTTTCCAGCACCGCCACCATGCCGTCCAGCTCGTCCTTGAGGGTGTCCAGCGCCGGGAAAAAGTCGCTCGACGGCGCGATCTGCGGCAGCGACAGGCGCACGATATCCTGCGGAAAGGTCAGGCGCAGGTCGCGCGCGGCCTTTTCCACCACCGTCACGGTTTTCGCCCAGTCGATGCCGCGCGCGTGCGCCAGGCCTTCGGCCAGCACGTCGCGGCACAGCTCGAGGATTTGCGAGGTCGACACCGTATTGCCGAAGAATAGCGTGGCCGTATCAGGCAGCTGGTGCGCCTCATCGAAGATAATGGTATTGGCCGATGGCAGCAGTTCGGCCACGCCCGTGTCCTTCAGCGCCACGTCGGCGAAAAACAGATGGTGGTTGACCACCACCACATCGGCCTGCTGGGCTTCCTTGCGCGCCTTCATCACGAAGCAATCCTGGTAATACTGGCATTCGGCGCCCATGCAGGTATCGCGCGTGGACGTGACCAGGTTCCAGATCATGGCGTTCTCGGGCACCTTGGCCAATTCGGCCTTGTCGCCGGAACTGGTCATCTTGATGAAGCGCGAAATTTCGCGCAAGTGGCCGACATCGTCGCGCGAGGTCATGCGGCCGTTCTGCAGCGTGCGTTCCAGGTGGTAATGGCAGACGTAGTTCGAGCGGCCCTTGAGCAGGGCCACCGAAACCGGTGCCTGCAGCGCGGCGCGCACGGTCGGGATATCGCGCAGGAACAGCTGATCCTGCAAGTTCTTGGTGCCGGTCGAGACAATTGTCTTGCCGCCCCACATCAGCGCCGGCACCAGGTAGGCGAAGGTCTTGCCGGTGCCCGTGCCCGCCTCGGCGATCAGGGTGGTCTGGCTGTCGATGGCGCTGGCAATCGCCTTGGCCATTTCGGTTTGCGAGCGGCGCGGCTTGTAGCTGCCCACGGCCGGGCCCAGCGGGCCACCGGCGCCGAACAGGCGTTCGATATCGGCATCGTGCTTGCCCGGTTCGGCAGCCGGTGCCTCTGCTGGCTCGGACGCCATGCCGTCTGCGCTGGCAGGCAATAAATGGTGATCGGTCAAAATAAACTTATGGTAAGCCCGGCGCCAGGGGGCGTCGCTCAGGCGGGAACATCGGGCACCAATTGCATTTTCAGCAAGGTGATATGGTCTTTCAATTGCAGTTTGCGCTTTTTCAGCCGGCGCAGCTGCAATTCGTCATGATGGCCATCGAGTACCAGCAACTCGATGACGGCGTCCAGGTCGCGGTGTTCCACGTCCAGTTCAATCAGGCGCCGCTGTATATGCTGTGCATCGCTCATGTGTTGCATTCCAGGCAATAATATGGAGTGGGCGCATGCGCCGGGCGCATGGGCAATCATCTGCGCCGGCAGAACCGGCAAGGCAGTAGTTTAACCTGCCGCGCGCAATCCGGCACGCCATTTCAGAGCACGGCGTTTGCGGCCGGACAGACGGGCGATCTAATTATCGCCGATCGGCGGTGGCGGCGCCTTCGCGGCTGCAGCGGCTTTGGCAGCCTTGGCGGCGGCGTTTTTTTCGCGTTCGGCCAGGCGGTTGGCCACGCGCTGCTGGCGTTTGACAGCCTCGGCCTGTTTGCGCGCGAGATTGGTCTCGCGCGCCGCGCGGCGCGGCGCCTCGGCGGCATCCTGCGCCGCCTGCTGCCGCACTGCGGCCGCATGCGCCGCTTCGCGCTCGGCCAGGGTCGGGCCTGCCGGCTTGACGGGCTTCACAGCGTCAGGCGTCACCACCTTCATGGTCTTCGGCGTGGCGGCTGTGCGTTCGGCCAGTTCATCGCTGGCGTCCTGCTGCGTGCGCGCCAGGTCCAGGTCGCGCAGGCGCACCGATTCGGCCCGCTTGAAATGGCTCGCTTCCGCTTCCACGGCGCGCAGGCGCACCAGGATCAGGCGGCGCGCCTCCTTGGCCTTGTCCAGGCAGTTATTGACGAAAAACTTGTCGTAGCATTCCAGTTCCCTGGCCGCGTAGGTGCTCTCGGCGGCTTCCCGCTCGCTCGACACCTGCGCCAGTTTGGCGTCGGCCTCGGCCATCGTCAGGGTGGCCGGCACCTGCGGCTGGCCTACTTCATCGAGCGCGCGGTTCTGCGTGGCACAGGCCGACAGCAGCAGCGCGCCTCCGAGCGCCATGATGAACTTCATTCTTGCCATTATTTTCATTGTGTCTGCCTTGCCTCAAACGATCGCGTCGGCTGCGCCGCGCTGTTCTTTTTCCATGTATTCGCGCGATTGCATTTCAATAATGCGCGATACCGTGCGGTGAAATTCATTGGCCAGCATGCCGTTGGTATACAACTGCTCGGGCGGCACTTCGGCCGACATCACCAGCTTGACCTTCTGGTCGTAAAACACGTCGATCAGCCAGGTAAAACGGCGCGCCTCGGACGACTGCGCGGCCGACATGGCCGGTATCGCCGACAATATCACTGTATGAAAGCGGCTGGCGATTTCAAGGTAATCATTTTGCGAGCGGGGCCCGCCGCACAGCGTGGCGAAATCGAACCAGATGATGCCGCCGGCGCGGCGCAGGCAGTGGATCTCGCGGTTCTCGATGCGGATGCGCGCGTCTTCGTCGGCCGTCTCGGCAATGCGCGCATACGCGTCGCGCAGCGCCTTGTCGGTGGCGGCGCCCAGCGGCGTGTAGTAACTTTCCACCTGTTCCAGCGCGCGGCCGCGATAGTCGACGCCGGCGTCGACATTCATCACGTCGAGTTTCTCTTTCAACAGCGCGATGGTCGGCAGCATGCGGTCGCGGTGCAGGCCGTCCGGATACAGCAGGTCGGGATCGTAATTCGAGGTCATGATGAACGACACGCCGTTGTCGAACAGGGCCGACAGCAGGTTGTACAGGATCATCGCGTCGGCGATGTCCGACACGTGGAACTCATCGAAACAGATCAACCGGTATTTCTTGGCAATGCGCTTGGCGACCTCGTCGAGCGGATCGGCCACGCCTTTCAGTTCATCGAGCTGCTGGTGCACGCCGCGCATGAACTCATGGAAGTGCAGGCGCGTCTTGCGCACCAGTGGCACCACCGAATAGAAACTGTCCATCAAAAAGGACTTGCCGCGCCCTACCCCGCCCCACATGTACACGCCTTTCGGCACGCTCGGGCGGTTGATCAGGCGCTTGAAGGTGCTCGAGCGCTGGCTCTTGTAGGCCACCCATTCGTCATAGCACCGTTGCAGGCGGTCGACGGCGCGGCGCTGTGCCGCGTCGGCCTTGAAATCGCGCTGCTGCAACGCGTTCTGGTAAAACTCTTCTACGTTCATGGGGCTCGATTCAACGCGCAGGGGCGCTGGCGGCCAAAGCCGCGAGCGCCCCTGTAAGACTAACTACGATTAAAAGTTCAGCGTACGCTTGTCAACCGCCAGCGCCGCTTCCTTGGTCGCTTCCGACAGGGACGGGTGAGCGTGGCAGATGCGCGCGATGTCTTCGGCCGAGGCCTTGAACTCCATCGCCACCACGGCTTCCGAAATCAGTTCGGACGCCATCGGGCCGACGATGTGCACGCCGAGGATTTCATCGGTGGTCGCGTCAGCCAGGAACTTGACCATGCCGGATGTGTCGCCCAGCGCGCGTGCGCGGCCGTTGGCCAGGAACGGGAAGGTGCCGGCCTTGTAGGCGATGCCTTCGGCTTTCAGCGTCTGCTCGGTCTTGCCGACCCACGCGATTTCCGGCGAGGTGTAGATCACCCACGGAATCGTGTTGAAGTTGGTGTGGCCATGCTGGCCGGCGATACGCTCGGCCACGGCAACGCCTTCTTCTTCGGCCTTGTGCGCCAGCATCGGGCCGCGCACGACGTCGCCCACTGCCCACACGTTCGGCAGGTTGGTCTTGCAGTCGCCGTCGACGGCGATGAAGCCGCGCTCGTCGAGCTGCAGGCCGACTTTATCGGCGGCCAGGCCGTTGGTGTTCGGCGTGCGGCCGATCGAGATGATCAGCTTGTCGAACACGGCGGTGACGGCTTCGCCCTTGGCATCGACGTACTCGACGGAGACATTGTCCGCGCCCGGCGTGATGGTGCCGATCTTGCAGCCCAGGCTGATCTTCAGGCCCTGCTTGGCAAACAGCTTGCCCGCTTCCTTGGCGATCTGCTCGTCGACCGCGCCCAGCAACACTGGCAGGCCTTCGAGGATGGTCACGTCGGCACCGAGGCGGCGCCAGACGCTGCCCATTTCCAGGCCGATCACGCCGGCGCCGATCACGCCCAGCTTGGCCGGTACGGCGTCGATCGCCAGTGCGCCGGTGTTCGACAGGATGACTTTCTCGTCGAATAGCGCGCCCGGCAGTTCGCGTGCGTTCGAACCGGTGGCGATGATGACGTGCTTGGTCGTCAACGTTTCATTGGCGGCGCCAGCGACGCTGATTTCATAGCCTTCGCCAGCGGCGCCGGCAAACGAGGCGCGGCCGTGGAAGAAGGCGATCTTGTTTTTCTTGAACAGGTACAGGATGCCGTCGTTGTTCTGCTTGACGACGGTGTCCTTGCGCTTGAGCATCTGGCCCAGGTTCAGCGACAGGCCGGCGACATCGATGCCGTGCTCGGCAAAGCTGTGGCCAGCGTGTTCGAAGTGCTCGGACGACTGCAGCAGCGCTTTCGACGGGATGCAGCCGACGTTGGTGCAGGTACCGCCAGGAGCGGCGCCGCCCTTGGCGTTCGACCATTCGTCGACGCAGGCAACGGTAAAGCCCAGCTGGGCGGCGCGGATGGCGGCGATGTAGCCGCCAGGGCCCGCACCGATGACGACTACGTCAAATTGTTTAGTACTCATGTTTTGTTATTCCAATCTCTTCGTCCGGGACGAAAATCCACAATAGAAGGTAAATCACCACGCCGAAGCCGAAGGTCAGCGTAAACAGCACGAACACCAGGCGCCAGATCCACGCTTCCATGCCGGAAGCGCGGCCCAGGCCGCCACATACGCCGCCCAGCCAGCGGTCGCCGCGCGAGCGCCGCAATCGGCTGAACTCCTGTACCAGGTCGTTCGCGGGACCGTCACCATAGGTGGCGGTATTGTCCGGGTTGATGCCGCCCAAAAGCCTGGCCTTCGCTTGCGCAAATTCGCTGTCGCTCAATGCGCCAGCCAGGTGCAACTCATGCAGACGCTTGATTTCTTCAGAGACGTTCATAGGGAATCCTCTTTGAGTTGAGATCAGCCAGCTGCGTCTTCTGGCACGGGTACAACGGTGCTGCCTGCACTGCCCCGGCGGCTGCGCCGGGGCAGGCGTGGTATTACAGGTCCAGCAACAGGCGGGCCGGATCTTCCAGCGCTTCCTTCATCGCGACCAGGCCCAGCACGGCTTCGCGGCCGTCGATGATGCGGTGATCGTACGACATCGCCAGGTAGTTCATCGGACGCACCACGATCTGGCCGTTTTCCACGACTGCACGGTCCTTGGTCGCATGCACGCCCAGGATGGCCGATTGTGGCGGGTTGATGATCGGGGTCGACAGCATCGAGCCGAAGGTGCCGCCGTTCGAGATCGAGAAGGTACCGCCGGTCAGGTCGTCCAGCGTCAGCTTGCCTTCCTTGGCTTTCGCGCCGAATTCACCGATTTTTTTCTCGATGTCGGCGATCGACAGCTGGTCCGCGTTGCGGATGATCGGCACCACCAGGCCGCGCGGCGAACCGACAGCGATGCCGATGTCGAAGTAGCCGTGGTAGACGATGTCGTTGCCGTCAACCGATGCATTGATGATCGGATACTTTTTCAGGGCGGCGACAGCGGCCTTGACGAAGAACGACATGAAGCCCAGCTTGACGCCGTGCTCTTTCTCGAACTTGTCCTTGTACTTGTTGCGCAGGTCGATCACCGGCTGCATGTTCACTTCATTGAACGTGGTCAGGATGGCGTTGGTCGATTGCGATTGCAGCAGGCGCTCGGCGATACGGGCGCGCAGGCGGCTCATCGGCACGCGCTCTTCCGGACGGTCGCCCAGGCTGGCGGCGCCCGGGGTGGCCACTTGCTGCAGCGCCGGCTTGGCGGCCACTGGTGCAGGCGCGGCGGCGGCTGGCTTGGCGGAAGCGGCCAGGGCATCGCCCTTGGTCACGCGGCCGTCTTTGCCGGAACCGGCGACGTCGCCGGCAGCCAGGCCTTTTTCGGACAGGATCTTGGCGGCGGCAGGCATGGCCACGTCGCCCTTGGTGGCGGCAGCGGCAGCGGCAGGAGCCGAGGCCGACGACGACGCTTCAGCAGCGGCAGCCAGGGCTGGCGCAGGGATCGCCGACACTTCCAGCGGGCTCACTTTGGCAGGACCATCGGTATCGATGATGGCGATGACTTCGCCAGCCACCACGGTGGCGCCGTTGTCCTTGATGATCTGCACGATCACGCCGGCGGCTGGTGCCGGCAATTCCAGTACCACCTTGTCGGTTTCGATATCGATCATGTTTTCGTCGCGCGCAACCGGCTCGCCGACTTTTTTATGCCATGCCAACAGGGTTGCTTCCGCAACCGATTCCGACAACTGGGGTACTTTGACTTCGATTTGTGCCATGTAAAACTCCGTTTATTTTGTTATTGCGGCGCCGCGGCTGCGTAGCAGCTGCGGCGCTCCGTCATCGATTACTTCGTGAGAATAAAGCCCTTCAGCTTCGAGAATGCCGTTTCCAGCAGGTCTTTTTGCTGTGCGTAGTGCTTGTCATAGTAACCGACAGCAGGCGACGCCGAAGCAGGACGGCCAGCGTAAGCCAGGCGCTGGCCGGCTTCCAGGCCTTCGAAGATGTTGTGCTGGATCTGGAACCAGGCGCCCTGGTTCTGTGGCTCGTCCTGGGTCCACACGACTTCGACCAGGTTCGGGAACTTTTTCAGTTCTGCAGCGAACGACTTGTGCGGGAACGGATACAGCTGTTCCAGGCGCACGATGGCCGTGTCGGTCTGGCCGCGGGTCTTGCGTGCGTTGACCAGGTCGTAGTAGACCTTGCCCGAGCAGGCAATCACGCGCTTGACTTTCTTGGCGTCGATCTTGTCGTCCACTTCGCCGATCACGGTCTGGAAGCTGCCTTTGGCCAGGTCGGTCAGCGGCGAGCCGGCGTCCTTGTTACGCAGCAGCGACTTCGGCGTCATGATCACCAAAGGCTTGCGGAACTGGCGCACCATCTGGCGGCGCAGCAGGTGGAAGATCTGCGAAGCCGTGGTTGGCTGCACCACTTGCATGTTGTTGTCTGCGCACAGCTGCAGGAAACGCTCGGGACGTGCCGACGAGTGCTCCGGACCCTGGCCTTCGTAGCCGTGCGGCAGCATCATGACCAGGCCCGAAGCGCGGCCCCATTTCACTTCGCCGGAGCTGATGAACTGGTCGATCACCACTTGCGCGCCGTTGGCGAAGTCGCCGAACTGGGCTTCCCAGATCGTCAGCGTGTTCGGCTCGGCGGTCGAGTAGCCGTATTCGAAGGCCAGTACGGCTTCTTCGGACAGGACCGAGTCGATCACGGTGAACGGCGCCTGGCTGTCGGACACGTTTTGCAGCGGAATGTAGGTACCGGCATCCCAGCGCTCGCGGTTCTGGTCGTGCAGCACGGCGTGGCGGTGAACAAAAGTGCCGCGGCCGGCGTCCTGGCCCGTCAGGCGGATCGCGTAGCCGGACGATACCAGCGAAGCGTAGGCCAGGTGTTCGCCCATGCCCCAGTCCAGGTTCATTTCGCCACGGCCCATGGTGCCGCGGTCGCCCAGTACTTTTTCAACCAGCGAGTGGACCTTGAAGTCTTCCGGCACGGTGGTAATGCGCGTGGCCAGGCGTTTCAGTTCGGTCATCGGCACGGCGGTGTCGGCCGAATCGGTCCATTTTTTGTTCAGGAACGGCAGCCAGTCGACCGCGTACTTGTTCTTGAAGTTCGAGATGACCGGGTCGACCGTGTGCTTGCCGGCGTCCATGGCGTCGCGGAAAGCGGCCACCATCTTGTCGCCGCCATCGGCAGGAATCACGCCCTGGGCCACCAGCTTGTCCGCGTACAGCTTGCGGGTGCCCGGATGCTGGCCGATCTTCTTGTACATCAGAGGCTGGGTCAATGCAGGCGTATCCTGCTCGTTGTGGCCCAGTTTGCGGTAGCAGATGATGTCGAGGACGATGTCCTTCTTGAATTCCATGCGGTAGTCGAGCGCGATCTGCGTCGCCAGCACCACCGCCTCAGGATCGTCGGCATTGATGTGCAGTACCGGCGCTTCGATCATTTTCACGACGTCCGAGCAGTACAGGGTCGAACGCGCATCGCGCGGATCCGAGGTGGTGAAACCGATCTGGTTGTTGATGACGATGTGCACGGTGCCGCCGGTGTGGTAGCCGCGCGTCTGCGCCAGATTCAGCGTTTCCATGACCACGCCCTGGCCGGCGAAAGCGGCATCGCCGTGCACCAGGATCGGCAGCACTTGCGCGCCCTGCGCGTCGCCGCGGCGGTCCATGCGGGCCTTGACGGAACCTTCGACCACCGGGTTGACGATCTCCAGGTGCGACGGGTTGAACGCCAGCGACAGGTGGACCGGGCCGCCTGCGGTAGCGATGTCGGACGAGAAGCCCTGGTGGTATTTCACGTCGCCGGCCGGCAGGTCGTCGCCGTGCTTGCCTTCGAATTCTTCGAACAGCTCCTGCGGTGCCTTGCCCAGGGTGTTGACCAGCACGTTCAGGCGGCCGCGGTGGGCCATGCCGATGACGATTTCCTGCACGCCTTTTTCGCCGGCGCGCTGGATGGTTTCATCCATCGAGGCGATAAAGGTTTCGCCGCCTTCGAGCGAGAAGCGCTTCTGGCCGACGTAGCGCGTGTGCAGATAGCGTTCCAGGCCTTCGGCCGCGGTCAGGCGATCGAGGATGTGGACTTTTTTCTCTGCGCTGAAATTCGGGGTGGAGCGGATCGATTCGAGTTTCTCCTGCAGCCAGCGCTTTTCGGCCGGGTCGGAGATGTACATGAACTCGGCGCCGATCGAGCGCGTGTAGGTGTCGCGCAGGTAGTTCAGCAGGTCGCGCAGGGTCGCGGTCTCAGGGCCGAAATAGGTATTGCTGATGTTGAACACGGTGTCCATGTCGGCATCGTTGAAACCGTAGAAGCTCGGTTCCAGTTCCGGGATCATCGGACGTTCCTGGCGCTGCAGCGGGTCCAGGTTGGCCCAGTGCGAACCGAGGTAGCGGTAGGCGGCGATCAGCTGCGTGGCGGCGACGCGCTTGCGGCCCATTTCGGCGTCGAACGAGGCGGTGACGGTGCGGATCGGACCGGCCTTGGCGCGCTCGGCGAACGAGGCGACCACGGAGGCGTGGGCGACGTCAGGCTTGTTGGAACCGTCGACGGCAGGCACGTGCTGCATCGCGTCGAAGTACGCGCGCCAGTTGTCAGGTACCGAGCCGGGATTGTTCAGATACGCTTCGTACAGGTCTTCCACGTACGGAGCATTCCCACCGAACAGGTAGGAGTTGGTCGTTAATTGTTGCATATATTGCTCACCTCTCTTCGCGCTTCGCGAGGAATTAGCGGGTTAATCTAACCTTCCGCGACACGGCCTGACCGGTTAGCGGATTGCACATCAAGTTGTGGGGAAGGGCTTGTTTATTGCACCAGCATTCTGCATAGCGTCATTTAGAATAGCACGCGGTATTGTAACGCAACAACCGCCGCCTGACTTTTATTTGGCAAGCAAATGTAAGCTTTGCGGGGCGTGCGCGCCTGATTGTTGCGCTGATGCGAATGGCGCGCCGCACCGTCCTGCCGCAAGCGGCTCAGAGTCCGGACAGGAAGCGCACGTAGTCCTGCGCACTGCGCCCCAGCCGCTCGGCATAGCCCTGCTCCGACGGACCGTCCTCGGCGCCGTAGAAGGCAAAGAACGGGCGCTTCTCGGCGCCGATATACGCCAGGGTCACGTCGAACGGCGCCAGCAGCTGCGCCAGGGTTGTGCGCCACTTGCCTTGCAGCGCGAAGTCCTGCTCGCGTATGCCGGCCGTGACGGCCAGCGCCACCTTGCGGCCGCGGAAGGCGTTGCCGCCGGCGCCGTAGGCCCAGCCATGTGCCAGCACCTCGTCGAGCCACTTCTTGAGCAGCGGCGGGCAATTGAACCAGTACACGGGGAACTGCAGCACCACGCTGCCGTGCGCCTCGACCAGCGCCTGCTCCCGCGCCACGTCGATCTGGCCGTCAGGGTACGCCTGCTGCACATCGTGGATGGTGTAGCGCTGCGGCTGCAGCGCCACTTCCTGCAGCCAGCGCCGGTTGGCGACCGAGGTGCCGATCGAGGGATGAAAAACGAGAACCAGGGTTTTCATATTGCTGCTTTCATGAGAAGGGAATCGGTGGGCACCAGGCTTCACCCCCGGAAAAGCAGGCAAGCCGGCACCCTGCCCCGTGGTACGGAGTCACGCCCGCAGAGGCAAAAACAGCATAGCGCTGGCGAGTACTTTTCACAAGTACGCACATTCAATGCTCATACAGTAAGAAAAGTAAGTAACTTGTGCGCAGCCAGCCTTCCTGCCCTGCGATTGTCCGTCGCCGCTAGGTGGCCCTGTGCCGCTCGCCCCACTCGCACAGCGTGTTGAGCACGGGGATCAGCGATACCCCTTTGCTTGAGAGGAAATATTCAACCTTGGGCGGGACTTGCGGGTATTCCTTGCGGACGATCAGCGCATCGGCTTCCAGTTCCTTCAGGACCACGCTCAGGGTCTTGAAGGCGATGCCCCCGAGATGGCGCTTGAGCTCGTTATGCCGCAGCACCTTGTTTTCCGCCAGCGCATACAGGATCAGCATCTTGTACTTGCCGCCGATCAGCGACAAGGTGTGGCCAAAGCCCGTCTCGCCCAGTGCCACGCCGCCGGGGGCGCAGGTTTCTTCGTTCATCACGTTCCGCTTGCTGTTGATCCTCGGTGAGCATACCAGCCTGGCGCCTGCCAGCCAGGATTTGGGCGCATAAAAAAAACGAGCCACCAGGCTCGTTTTTTTGCGCCGGGCGCGCAGGCCCGGCAGGAACATGGCGCCGTAACTTAAGCGCGCTTGTCCAGTGGCAGTACTTCACGCGTGGTCGAACCGACGAACAACTGGCGCGGACGGCCGATTTTCTGTTCCGGATCGGCGATCATTTCGTTCCACTGCGCGATCCAGCCGATCGTACGGGCCATGGCGAAGATACCGGTGAACAGCGATACCGGGATGCCCAGTGCGGACTGCACGATGCCCGAGTAGAAGTCGACGTTCGGGTACAGTTTGCGCGAGACGAAGTATTCGTCGTTCAGTGCAATCTTTTCCAGCTCCATCGCCAGCTTGAACAGCGGATCGTCCTGCAGGCCCAGTTCGGCCAGCACTTCGTAGCAGGTTTCGCGCATCAGCTTGGCGCGCGGGTCGAAGTTCTTGTACACGCGGTGGCCAAAGCCCATCAGCTTGACGCCCGAGTTCTTGTCCTTGACCTGTTCGATGAAGGCAGGGATGTTCTCGACGGTGCCGATTTCCTTCAGCATGTTCAGTGCCGCTTCGTTGGCGCCGCCGTGGGCAGGGCCCCACAGGCAGGCGATGCCGGCAGCGATACAGGCGAACGGGTTGGCGCCCGACGAACCGGCCAGGCGGACGGTCGACGTCGAAGCGTTCTGCTCGTGATCCGCGTGCAGGATCAGGATGCGGTCCAGCGCGCGCACCAGCACGTCGTTGACCTTGTACTCTTCGCACGGGTTGGCAAACATCATGTGCATGAAGTTGGCGCTGTACGACAGGTCATTGCGCGGGTACGTGAACGGCTGGCCGATCGAGTACTTGTAGGTCATGGCGACCAAGGTCGGCATCTTGGCGATCAGGCGGATGGCCGACACTTCGCGGTGGCGCGGGTCGTTGATGTCGAGCGAATCATGGTAGAACGATGCCAGCGCGCCGACGGTGCCGACCAGGATCGACATCGGGTGCGCGTCGCGGCGGAAGCCGCGGAAGAAAAATTGCATCTGCTCGTGCACCATCGTGTGCTTGGTCACGGTGTCGACGAACTTGGCTTTCTGCTCCGCGTTCGGCAATTCGCCGTTCAGCAGCAGGTAGCACGATTCCATGAAGTCGGCGTTGACGGCCAGCTGTTCGATCGGGTAACCGCGGTACAGCAGTTCGCCCTTGTCGCCGTCGATGTAGGTGATCGACGAGTTGCACGAGGCGGTCGACATAAAGCCTGGGTCGTAGGTGAACTTGCCGCTACCGGCGTACAGCTTGCGGATGTCGATGACGTCCGGGCCGACGGTGCCTTTGTAGATCGGAAATTCAAGCGATGGGCTGCCATCGGAGAACGACAGGGTAGCTTTTGTGTCAGAGGTATTCATGGGCTCTTCCTTCTCGGGAGTGAGTCGAAATTAAAATCAAAAATTCTGGCTGCAATTCGCCTCGCATCGTGCGAAGCTACAGCGCGCCACTCGCACCGTTTGCAATATATCGCCCAGGCGTCTAGGCAATGCGCAGTCGTTGCAGCAGTGCGCGCACATGCGGCAGATCGACTTCGCCTTCCGGCTCTTTACGGGCCAGTACCAGATCCATTAACGCATTGTCCGACAAATCGAGCAAACGCGTCAGCGCGTCGACTTCCTCGTCGGTCAATTCGGTTTCATACGCATCGAGAAAACGGGTCAGGATGATGTCGTTTTCCAGCAGGCCACGGCGCGAGCGCCAGCGCAGGCGGGCGCGGTTGGCCGGGTCGGCCTGATGCGAGGACAAAATTGATTCTGTCATTGGGTTTTACCATCTTGCGCGTGCCGTCAAAAAAAACGGCACGGTACTGCTTTTGCCGGCACCGCAAACAGGGCAAGGGCCACTCCCCTGCCCTGCCAGCGCCGCCGGCGGGATACGTTCTGAACGGTCAGATCGCGCGGCGTACCATCAATTCCTTGATCTTGCCGATCGCCTTGTTCGGGTTCAGCCCTTTCGGGCAAACGTCGACACAGTTCATGATCGAATGGCAGCGGAACAGACGGTACGGATCTTCCAGGTTGTCCAGGCGCGCGCCGGTGGCTTCATCGCGCGAATCGGCGATGAAACGGTAGGCTTGCAGCAGGCCGGCCGGACCGACGAACTTGTCCGGATTCCACCAGAACGACGGGCACGACGTGGAGCAGCATGCGCACAGGATGCACTCGTACAGGCCATCGAGCTCTTCGCGCTGTTCCGGCGTCTGCAGGCGCTCTTTTTCAGGCGGGATCGATTCGTTGATCAGGAACGGCTTGATCGAATCGTACTGCTTGAAGAATTGCGTCATGTCGACGATCAGGTCGCGGATCACCGGCAGGCCTGGCAGCGGACGCAGCACGATAGGCTCGGTCAGCTCGTTCAGGTTGGTGGTGCAGGCCAGGCCGTTCTTGCCGTTGATATTCATCGCGTCCGAACCGCACACGCCTTCGCGGCACGAGCGGCGCAGGGCCAGCGAGTCATCGACGTCCGACTTGATGCGCTGCAGTGCGTCGAGCAGCATCTTGTCGGTGTCTTTCAGTTCGACCGTCAGGTCCTGCATGTACGGCTTGGCGTCCTGGTCGGGATCGTAGCGGTAGATTTTGAATTTGAGAGTACGTGCCATGGTATAGCCTTAGAAAGTACGTGGTTTCGGTTTGAAGGTATCTACCGTCAGTGGCTTGGTCACGACTGGCTTGTAGTCCAGGCGGTTGCCTTCCGAATACCACAGAGTGTGCTTCATCCAGTTGTCGTCGTCGCGGGTCGGGTGATCGTCCTGGGCGTGCGCGCCGCGCGATTCCTTGCGCGCCGCTGCCGAAACGATGGTCGCTTTCGCCGTTTCGATCAGGTTGTCCAGTTCCAGCGCTTCCACGCGGGCAGTGTTGAACACCATCGACTTGTCCTTGAAGGAGACGTGCTTGCGGCGCTCGTCGAGCTTCATGATTTCTTCGACGCCCTTGTTCAGCATCTCGTCGGTACGGAACACGCCGCAGTACTTCTGCATGGTGGCGCGAATGTCGTTCGCCACGCCCTGCACGGTTTCCGTGCCGGTCGAGTTTTCCAGGCGCGCCAGGCGGCCCATCGCAAAATCGGCTGCGTCGGCTGGCAATGGCTTGTTTTCCTTGCCTTTCAGGCCGCTGTTGACGATATGGTTGCCGGCCGCGCGGCCGAACACCACCAGGTCGAGCAGCGAGTTGGTGCCCAGGCGGTTGGCGCCGTGCACCGAGACGCAGGCGCATTCGCCGATCGCGTACAGGCCATTGACGACCTGAGCCGACTTGTCCGGGCCGGTCGGGGTGACGACCTGGCCATGGATATTGGTCGGGATGCCGCCCATCTGGTAGTGAATCGTCGGCACGACAGGAATCGGTTCCTTGGTGGCGTCGACGTTGGCGAACTTGTGGCCGATTTCCAGGATCGACGGCAGGCGCTTGGCGATGGTGTCGGCGCCGATATGGCGCAGGTCCAGCATCACGTGATCCTTGTTCGGACCGCAGCCGCGGCCTTCCTTGATTTCCTGGTCCATCGAACGCGACACGAAGTCGCGCGGCGCCAGATCCTTCAGGGTCGGCGCGTAGCGTTCCATGAAGCGTTCGCCTTCCGAGTTGATCAGGATGCCGCCTTCGCCGCGCACGCCTTCGGTGATCAACACGCCCGCGCCGGCCACGCCGGTCGGGTGGAACTGCCAGAATTCCATGTCCTGCAGCGGCAGGCCGGCGCGTGCCGCCATGCCCATGCCGTCGCCGGTGTTAATGAAGGCGTTGGTCGAGGCGGCAAAGATACGGCCCGCACCGCCGGTGGCCATGACGGTGGTCTTGGCTTCCAGGATCATGCATTCGCCGGTTTCCATTTCCAGCGCCACGACACCGATCACGTCGCCGTCGGCGTCGCGGATCAGGTCCAGCGCCATCCATTCGACGAAGAAGTGGGTACGGGCGCGCACATTGCGCTGGTACAGCGTGTGCAGCAGGGCGTGACCGGTACGGTCGGCTGCCGCGCAGGCGCGCTGCACCGGCTTTTCGCCGAAGTGGGCCGTGTGGCCGCCGAACGGACGCTGGTAGATGGTGCCGTCAGGATTGCGGTCGAACGGCATGCCGAAGTGTTCCAGCTCGTATACGACTTTTGGTGCTTCGCGGCACATGAATTCGATGGCATCCTGGTCGCCCAGATAGTCGCCACCCTTGACGGTGTCGAACATGTGCCAGAACCAGTTGTCTTCGGCCATGTTGCCGAGCGAGGCGCCGATACCGCCCTGCGCTGCCACGGTGTGCGAGCGGGTCGGGAAAACTTTCGACAGTACAGCGACGTTCAGGCCGGCTTCAGCCAGCTGCAACGACGCGCGCATGCCGGAACCGCCGGCGCCAACGATCACCGCATCAAAGCGGCGGGTAGGAATTGCAGATTTATATGCTGCCACGATTACACACTCCAGAGTATCTGTACCGTCCAGCCGGCACAAGCGATCAACCACAGCATGGTGGCAATTTGCAGGGTCAGACGGAGGCCAGCGCTTTTCACGTAGTCCATCCAGATGTCGCGTACGCCGACCCATGCGTGGTAAAACAGCGCCAGGAACGTTACCAGGCTGAATAATTTGAACCATTGCTGAGCGAACAGACCAGCCCAGCCTTCATAGCTGAAGTTTTGTCCGGTCAGGAACGAGACCAGCAGGATGGCGACATAGGCCACCATGACGATGGCGGTGACGCGTTGCGCCAGCCAGTCGCGCAAGCCGTAGTGGGCACCGACGACGAGGCGTTTCGGTCCGATGTTATTGTCTGCCATGTTTAAAATACTCCAAACAGTTTCAAAGCGACCAATGCGGTCAGCACCAGGCTGACGACCAGCACGGACGAGGCGGTCTTGCGTGCCGATTGTTTTTCAATCGCGACGTGCACATCCATGAACAGGTGGCGGATACCGGCGCAGAAATGGTGCAGGAAAGCCCAGACCAGGCCCAGCGTGATCAGCTTGACGAACCAGTGCGAGGCGATGCCCTGGAAGTAAGCGTAGGACATTTCGGAACGCAGGCTCAGTTCCAGCATGTACAGGATGCACGGCAGCAGGGCGAAAATGATGAATCCGCTGATACGGTGCAGGATCGAGACGATGGCGCCAACCGCCATGCGGTAGTTCGACAATTCGGTAACATGAATGTTACGGAATTGCGGCCGTTCTTTTTTTGGTACTTCTTTTACGGCTTCAGACATAACAAAAACCTCCCCTTTGAACTGAACTAAATATTGGAAGCCGCGATTTTCGCCGATTTTCGCAGGCCATACCACTATCTATTGTTACATATAACCAAAATGGTTTTTTACTACACAATCCCGCGCTACTTTCCGTAGTTCACGTAATTTAATTACAGAAACGCAGGCAAAACGCCAGCATGGCGCACGCTTTGCCTGCAATCTCTGCTGTCTCCAGAACCGGCCTTGCGGCCGGCCCTTTTCAAACGATGGACTTCAGCCTGTCCGCTTGTTCGGGCGCCAGGCGCCCCGCGGCTTCAGCTGAGTTCATTCTGATAATGGTGGCGCGTGGTCAGGTACAGGCCGCGGCGCAGCTCGACCGGCTTGTCGCCATAGGTAAACGACACGCGCTCGGAACTGAGCATCGGCGTGCCGGGCGCAATGCCCAGCAACTGGGCTGCGCCCTCGTCGGCGCACACGGCGCGGATCTGTTCGGACGCGCGTATCATGCGCGTGCCGAATTCGGTTTCGAACAGGCCATACATCGGCCCCTTGTATTCCACCAGGCGCTCGGCCGTCAGGCCCTTGAAGATCAGGCCGGGCAGCCACAGCTCTTCGATGATGGTCGGCACGCCGTCGAAATACTGGACCCGCTTGATGAAGATGACGGCGTCGCCGGACTTCAATTCCATCAGGCGCGCCACGTCGGCCGGCGCGCGCACGCGCTTGACTTCGATGAACTTGCTTTCGGGGTAATGCGGCACGCCTTCGTCCGGCACCAGGCGCAGGAAGCGGAAATGCGCGCGCGCCTCGTGATGGGTCGACACGAACGTGCCCTTGCCCTGGCGGCGCATGACGAGGTTTTCGGCCGCCAGTTCGTCGATCGCCTTGCGCACCGTGCCCTGGCTGACCTTGAAGCGGCCGGCCAGCTCGACTTCGCTGGGAATCAGTTCGCCCGGCTTCCATTCGCCCGACTGCAGGCTCTGCGTGATCAGCGCCTTGATCTGCTGGTACAGCGGACTGAAGGTGGGCGACGCGGCAGCGGCGGATGCGGCCGGAGCGGCAGGCGCAGGAGCAGCCGGATTGGCAGGCGCCGGCGCTGCGGTGGCAGCTGCTGGCGGGGTTGGCGTTGCCGGGGTGCCCGCGGTCGGACTGACCGCCCCGCTTGCAGCAGTGGCATTGTTGGTCAGATTGGACGAGGCGGAATTCATAGTCCGACATTTCAACACAAATCACTGCGCGCGTCCAGTAAAAACCCTGGAGTTATCTGTCTTATATAAGACATAAGATATGATTGACAGATAGGAATCGGAGGCCTAAACTGCCCCCGATAAAACTGGTGTACCAGTGTTTTGTGTTGTTGGCCAGCCACTCTGACCAGTATCAGCACACGCGCGACGGCAGCACTCACCGGCAAATCGGTGGCGCGAGCCGGGTTTGGTATCATTACAGTTTTTCCGGATAAGCGTAAGCCCAGCTTCAAGCCCGTTTTCTTTCCCATTTTTGGAGATTCATCATGGCAAAAACCCCAATGCGTGTTGCAGTGACCGGCGCCGCCGGCCAGATCGGCTACGCCCTGTTGTTCCGCATCGCCAATGGCGACATGCTCGGCAAGGACCAGCCTGTCATCTTGCAATTGCTTGAAATCCCGGACGAAAAAGCCCAGAAAGCGCTCAAGGGCGTGATGATGGAAATCGACGATTGCGCCTTCCCGCTGCTGACCGAAATGACCGCGCACGGCGACCCGATGACCGCATTCAAGGACGCCGACGTGGCCGTCCTGGTGGGCGCACGTCCACGCGGCCCGGGCATGGAACGCAAGGACCTGCTCGAAGCGAACGCACAGATCTTCACGGTGCAAGGCAAGGCGCTCGACGCCGTCGCTTCGCGCAATGTCAAAGTGCTGGTGGTCGGCAACCCTGCCAACACCAACGCCTACATCGCCATGAAATCGGCGCCATCGCTGCCAGCGAAAAACTTCACCGCCATGCTGCGCCTGGACCACAACCGCGCACTGTCGCAAGTCGCTGCCAAGACCGGCACCGCCGTGAAAGACATCGAAAAGCTGACCGTGTGGGGCAATCACTCGCCAACCATGTATGCTGACTACCGTTTCGCCACCGTCAACGGCAAGGCTGTCAAGGATCTGATCAACGACCAGGAATGGAACGCCAACACCTTCCTGCCAACCGTCGGCAAGCGCGGCGCGGCGATCATCGAAGCGCGCGGCCTGTCGTCGGCAGCATCGGCAGCGAACGCCGCCATCGACCACATCCATGACTGGATCCTTGGCACCGCCGGCAAGTGGACCACCATGGGTGTGCCATCGGACGGTTCGTACGGCATTCCTGAAGGCACCGTGTTCGGCTTCCCGGTCACCACCGAGAATGGCGAATACACCATCGTTCAAGGCCTGGAAATCGATGCATTCTCGCAAGAGCGCATCAACCTGACCCTGAAAGAGCTGACCGAAGAGCGCGAAGGCGTGAAACACCTGCTGGCGTAAGCTGGGCAGCGGCGGCGCAATCACCTTGCGCCGACCACCATCAAGGCCGCACCGCGCTCGTCGCGGCGCGGCCGTTTCAGTAATGTGTTCTTATCTGCAAAGATGTCTTAAAGCATGCACCCTTCCGAGGTTTTATTCCAGGGCAAACGCCAGCCGCTGTTGCTCGCCGCTTGCGACCACTACGCCGGCTCCGAAAAGCTGATGCGTAAATCGATTGCTTTGCAACAAGAGCTTGGTCCCCTGTTCGACATCACGTTCGACTGCGAAGACGGCGCCAGCGCCGGCAACGAAGAAGCCCATGCGCACCTGGTCGCCAGCCTGCTGGCCAGCGACGGCAACCAGTTCAACCGCATCGGCGTGCGCGTGCACGACGTCGACAGCCCGTTTTTCGCGCGCGACGTGGAGATCGTCTGTACCGCCGCCCAGCGCATCGCGTATATCGCCGTGCCGAAAGTGAACGGCGTGCAGGACGCGATGCTGGCGATCGACCTGATCAACCTGCATGCGCGCCGCGCCGGCCGCGACAACCTGCCCGTGCATATCCTGATCGAGACCCATGGCGCGCTGCGCGACGCGTATGCGATCGCCGCCCTGCCGCAAGTCGAATGCCTGTCGTTCGGCATCATGGATTTCGTCTCGGCCCACTACGGCGCCGTGCCGGCCGCCGCCATGCGCACGCCGGGCCAGTTCACGCATCCGCTGGTGGTGCGCGCCAAGCTCGAAGTGGCCGCCGCCTGCCACGCGCACGGCAAGGTGCCATCGCACAATGTGACCACCGATGTGCGCGATTCGGCCGTGGTGGCCAATGACGCCCAGCGTGCGACGGCTGAATTCGGCTACACGCGCATGTGGAGCATTCACCCGGATCAGATCAAGCCCATCATCAAGGCGTTTACGCCTCGCCTGTCCGAGGTCAATGAGGCCAGCAATATCCTGAACGAAGCGTTGCGCGCGGACTGGGGACCGATCGCCCAGAATGGCCGCTTGCATGACCGCGCCAGCTACCGATATTATTGGACCGTTTTGCAGCGCGCCAAGCTGGCGGGCCTGGGCCTGCCCGAAGCAGCGGCTGCATTACTGAACCCGCCATTGACCAGCACCACCGAAAACTGACAGGAATTTCACGATGTCCCTCTCCAAACTAGCCCTGGCCTGCAGCGTCGCCCTGGGTGCCATGACCCTCGCCCTGGCGCCGGCCAGCTACGCCGCCACCGACACCAAGACCCCGGCGAAAGCCAAGGCCGCCAAAACCACCAAGGCCAAGGCGAAAGCGCCGGCCAAGGCTGCGGCGAAACCGGTCGCCATGCCGGCCGAGCCGAATGAAGAAGCCGACGAGCCCGACACCACGGGTTCGGCCACCACCGAATTCAATTGCGAACTGGGCAACAAAATCACCATCTACAGCAATGAAAAGGATGATTCGCACATCGCCCTGCGTTGGCAGAAGCGCCTGCACCGCCTGAGCCGTGTCGGCACCACCACCGGCGCCCACCGCTTCGAAAACCGCTTGTACGGACTGATCTGGATCGGCATCCCGGCCAAAGGCATGCTGCTCGATTCCAAGCAGAACCGCCAGTTGGCCAATGAATGCAAGGATGCGCAGCAGGCCAAACCGGCAGTGCTGGTCGAAGCGCCAGCGTCGCTGGGCGTGGTACCGCCTGCTGGCGGCTGATGCAAGCAGCAAGGATCCCCTGCCCCGGGGATGCGTCATGTTTCACCCTGAATAATCAATAAGTAGACGATACCCAACAAGGAGAGGTCATGTCCCGCAACACTTTGAACACGCTCAAGGATTTTAATATTTCAGACAGCAAGAAGGGCAAGCTGTACTCCCTGCCTGCGCTGGAAAAAAGCCTGGGCATAAATGTCTCCCGCCTGCCGGTCTCGATCCGCATCGTCCTGGAATCGGTGCTGCGCAACTGCGACGGCAAGAAAGTCACCGAAGAACACGTCAAGCAATTGGCGAGCTGGGGCCCGACCGCCGACCGCACCGACGAGATTCCGTTCGTGGTGGCGCGCGTGGTGCTGCAGGACTTCACGGGCGTGCCGCTGCTGGCCGACCTGGCCGCGATGCGCAACGTGGCCGCCAAGATGGGTATCGACGCCAAGAAGATCGAGCCGCTGGTGCCGGTCGACCTGGTGGTCGACCACTCGGTCACCATCGATCACTACCGCGAAAAGAAGGCGCTGGACCTGAACATGAAACTGGAATTTTCGCGCAATAACGAGCGCTACCAGTTCATGAAATGGGGCATGCAGGCCTTCGACACCTTCGGCGTGGTGCCACCGGGCTTCGGCATCGTGCACCAGGTCAACCTGGAATACCTGGCGCGCGGCGTGCACCACTCGGGCAAGAAAGCCGGCGACGTGTACTACCCTGACACCCTGGTCGGCACCGACTCGCACACCACCATGATCAACGGCATCGGCGTGGTCGGCTGGGGCGTGGGCGGCATCGAGGCGGAAGCCGGCATGCTGGGCCAGCCCGTCTACTTCCTGACCCCTGACGTGATCGGCGTGAACCTGACCGGCGCGCTGCGCGAAGGCTGCACCGCCACCGACCTGGTGCTGACGATTACCGAACTGCTGCGCAAAGAGAAAGTCGTCGGCAAGTTCGTCGAGTTCTTCGGCGAAGGCACCGAGTCGCTGACCCTGACCGACCGCGCCACCATCGCCAACATGGCCCCGGAATACGGCGCCACCATGGGCTTCTTCCCGGTCGACGAAGCGACCATCGACTACTTCAAGGGCACCGGCCGCAGCAAGGCCGAGATCGCCGCGTTCGAAGGCTACTTCAAGGCGCAGAACCTGTTCGGCGTGCCGAAAGACGGCGACATCGACTACACCCGCGTGGTCGCGCTGGACCTCGGTTCCGTGGCGCCATCGCTGGCTGGCCCGAAACGTCCGCAGGACCGCATCGAAATCGGCAACGTGAAAGCGAACTTCGCCGAACTGTTCGCCAAGCCGACCACCGAAAACGGCTTCAACAAGAACCCGGCCGACCTCGCTGCCGTGTACGAAACGACGAACGGCGTGAAAGTGTCGAACGGCGACGTGCTGATCGCCGCGATCACCTCGTGCACCAACACTTCGAACCCGAGCGTGATGCTGGCCGCCGGCCTGCTGGCCAAAAAAGCCGTCGAAGCGGGCCTGAAAGTGGCGCCGCACATCAAGACCTCGCTGGCGCCCGGCTCGCGCGTCGTGACCGAATACCTGACCGCCGCCGGCCTGCTGCCGTACCTGGAAAAACTGGGCTTCGGCGTGACCGCCTACGGCTGCACCACCTGTATCGGCAATGCCGGCGACCTGACGCCGGAACTGAACGCCGCGATCGCCACGCACGACATCGTCGCCTCGGCCGTCCTGTCGGGCAACCGCAACTTCGAAGCGCGCATCCACCCGAACATCCGTTCGAACTTCCTCGCTTCGCCGCCGCTGGTGGTGGCCTACGCCATCGCCGGCAACATGACACGCGACCTGATGACCGAACCGGTCGGCAAGGGCAAGGGCGGCAAGGACATCTACCTGGGCGACATCTGGCCAACCTCGGCAGAAGTATCGGCGATGATGAAGTTCGCCATGAACGCCAAGGTGTTCAAGGATAACTACGCCGACGTCAAGGGCGCACCGGGCAAGCTGTGGGAAAAAGTGACGACCGTCTCCGGTCAGGTCTACAACTGGCCGAAATCGACCTATATCGCGGAGCCGCCGTTCTTCGACAACTTCTCGATGACGCCGGCAGCGGTGGCCACCGGCATCGAAGGCGCGCGCGCACTGGGCGTGTTCGGCGACTCGATCACCACCGACCACATCTCGCCAGCCGGCTCGATCCAGGAAAACGGTCCTGCCGGCAAATGGCTGAAGGAAAACGGCGTCCTGAAAGCGGACTTCAACTCCTACGGCTCGCGCCGCGGCAACCATGAAATCATGATGCGCGGCACCTTTGCCAACGTGCGCATCAAGAACCGCATGATCCCGGCCAAGGCAGACGGCTCGGCAGTCGAAGGCGGCATCACGATCCACCAGCCGTCCGGCGAACAGATGTCGATCTACGACGCGGCCATGAAGTATGTGGCCGAAGGCACGCCGACGATGGTGTTCGGCGGCGAAGAGTACGGCACCGGCTCGTCGCGCGACTGGGCGGCCAAAGGCACCCAGCTGCTGGGCGTGAAAGCCGTGATCACCCGTTCGTTCGAACGCATCCACCGCTCGAACCTGGTCGGCATGGGCGTGTTGCCGCTGCAATTCATCGGCGACGACAGCGTGCAGACGCTGGGCATCACCGGCAATGAAACGTTCGACCTGAAGGGCCTGGAAGGCGAGATCAAGCCACAGCAGCTGGCAACGCTGGTGATCCACCGCGCCGACGGCAGCTCGCAGGAAGTGGCCGTGCTGCTGCGTATCGACACCCCGATCGAAGTCGATTACTACAAGCACGGCGGCATCCTGCCATTCGTGCTGCGCCAGCTGCTGGCCGAGTAACCAGCCAGCGCGCCGCTGTAGCGCCATGCACCAAACGCCGGTTTCGACCGGCGTTTTTTTTGGCGCCGATTTTCCCGGCCAGTCTTGAAATTGAGCCAAACGCCATGATCTGCAGTCAGCTTGTCACCTGCGTGGGCTTATCCTCTACAATACGGTCATAAGGGTTATCATTGTTTGACTGATCCATTTTTTCCACTTTCCGAGACTCTTATCCCGCTATGCGTCGTCCTTCCAAAGATTCATCCCATAAACTGACTGCCGACAGCCAGCGCCTGGTCACCTTTGCCCAGGCGATCGTCCAGGCAGCGAGCCGTCTCGAAGAGCGGTCCTGGGAACACAGCCTGGACACGCAGCTCCAGAAATTACTCAAAACCGGTCACCAGGACACCATCGACAACACCTTGGGCAGCCTGTTCAAGGAAGACCTGAACGCCTACGACGTGCTGATGGATGGCGTCGAAGCGGTCAGCGAATCGACCGTCATCGTCCATGAAGACGTGCGCTACGACGCGCTGCTGGTCGCCGTGCCGATCCTCGCATGGACGCGCTTTTCGATCGCCTCCGGCAGCATCGCGGCCGACGCGCACGGCGTGCTGTCGACGCACTTTGCCGCCCACCTGCTGGCCGACGGCACCAGAATGGCGATGGCGCCCACGCTGTACTCGATCGATCAGTTGCCGCGCAGCCATGTCGAAACCTATGCCAAGACGCAAAAGCTGGCGCAGGCGGCGCTGAAAGGCTCCAGCCTCAAGCCGTCCGCCAAGGAGCCGGAAACGGCGCCATTCCTGGCCGACACGCGCTACCTGCTGGTGGCGGTGGTGGCACCAAGCGGCGCGCCCCTGTTCCGCTGGCAGATGCCGGCCGTGCAGAACGACTTCATCGTCGAGCGCAGCGCGGCGCTCGACCAGTGGCGCGTGCAGGCCACGCCGACGATCGCGCGCCTGCTGCCCGGCTGCGGCCTGGAACTGCTGCTGCCGGAAGCGTATTACGTGGCCTGCCGCGAAGCGGACAAGCTGATCCGTCCGGTCTCGGTGCGCGCCGCGGTGCACTATCTGACCCATACGCTGGCCATCGAGCCATCCGAACTGCGCGCCGTGATCGCCGGCTTCGGCGAAGAGTCGGCCGATGGCCAGGTCGACGAATACCGCATCGCGTTCACGCTGCGCCAGGCGCCGGAAGTCATCTACGGCATCGTCTGGCCGCTGTACGGCCAGGAAGACGAGGATGGCACGCCGATCGAAGGCCTGATCCAGGTCGGCATCGCCGCGCTCGACAAGCAGAAGACGCCCGTCGATGAAATCATCGAGCACCTGAACGCGGCCGGCATCACGCAGATCAAGCGCCATGCCGAACGCTATGTGGGCGAATACTGCGACGATTGCGGCGCGCCGCTGTTTGCCGATCCGGTCGGCGAACTGGCGCATGCGGAGATGCCCGAAGATACCCCGCAAGGGACCGAGCATTTTCATTGATGTTGGCAGGGGCCGACGATGTTGTCGGATTACGCGCTGCGCGCTAATCCGACCTACCATCCTCACGCAGGTCGTGTGGGTCGGATTAGCGCAGCATAATCCGACAACACCACCAGCGCATGTCCAGCCGCAGGTCGGATCAGGCCGCAGGCCGCAGGCCGCAGGCCGCAGGCCGCAGGCCGTAATCCGACAACACCACCAGCGCATATCCAGCCGTAGGTCGGATTAGCGCAGCGTAATCCGACAACACCGTCAGCGCGTAACAAAAAAAAGGCAGAACCAAAGTTCTGCCTTTTTGCATTTCAACCCCGCCTCACCACTGCGAAAACGGCTGCCGTATCAGGTTCGCATTGTAATAGCGCGCATCGTCCGACACTTCCACGCCGATCCAGTCCGGCTTCTCGAACGGCTGGTCTGCCGAGTGCAGCTCGATCTCGGCCACCACCAGGCCGGCGTTGGCGCCGAGGAACTCGTCGACTTCCCATACCATGCCCGCGTACATGATGCGGCGCCGGTATTTTTCGATCAGCGGCTGCTCGCACAGCCCGTCGAGCAGTTCGGTGGCGTCGGCCAGCGGGATCGGGTATTCCCACTCTCCCCTGCTGGTACCGACATTGGCGCCCTTGATGGTCAGCATCGCGTGATGGCCCTCGATGCGCACGCGCACCACGCGCTCGCGGGTGGACGACAGGTAACCCTGGCGCAGCAGCACCGGGTCGGCCAGCTCGCGCCAGTCGTCGCTGGCCAGCAGGAATTTACGTTCGATTTCGACGCCCATGGTATGCCTCGGTCAGTCCAGCGACAGCAGGACAGGCTGCAGCATGGCCGCGCCCAGCGCCGCGCTGCGCGCGCCGTTCCAGCCCACGCTTGGGTCCGGCAAATCCGCGTTTTCCTTGAACGGCATTTCCAGCGTCAGCGCCAGGCAGCCGAAGTGGTGGCCGATGTATTTCGACGCCAGCGTCAGCATGTCCGACTTGTACTTGCTGGCGGCATAGCCGAACTTGTCCTGGAAGTCGGGGCTGGCCTGCTTGTACCGCTCGATGAAGGCCTTCTGGTGCGCGGCCTGCTCGGGCGTGAAGTTTTCCAGCATCTCGTTACCTGCCACAAAGTTGTACGGCAGCGCTTCGTCGCCGTGGATGTCGAAGAACATGTCGACGCCCGTTTCGTGGATCTTGTTTTTCACGCACAGCACTTCGGGGCTGGAGGCCAGCGACGGCGTCATCCATTCACGGTTCAGGTTGGCGCCAGCCGCATTGGTGCGCAGGTTGCCGCGGATCGAGCCGTCCGGATTCATGTTCGGCACGATATGGAACACGGCCCGCTGCAGCAGCTTGCGCGCGATCGGGTTGGCAGGGTCCAGCAGGGAATCGATCAGGCCTTCGACAAACCATTCGGCCATCGACTCGCCCGGATGCTGGCGCGCGATGATCCAGATTTTCTTTTCCGCGTCAGGGTTGCCGATGGTCACCAGGTTCATGTCGCGGCCGTCGACGGTACTGCCGAGATCCGACACGCGCGCCAAAGGATGCTCGGCCACTTCGCCGAGCAGGCGCAGATGGCGTTCCCACGAGTACGGCTCGAAGTAGGCGTAGTAGACGCTGTCGAGTTCAGGCGTATGTGAAATCGTCATCACCTGGCCGTCGAACGAGGTCGGCACGCGGAACCAGTTTTCGCTGTCGTAGCTGGCCACGGCCTGGTAGCCCTCGTAGCCGGCCGGATAGGTGGCTTGGCCGGCGTTCAGGAAGCGCATGGTGCAGGCCTGGTCGCGCGCGCCCTGCAGGCGGAAATGGAACCACTGGTGGATGTCGGCGTGGCTGTCCTTGCGCAGTTTCAGGTCGATGGCGCCGGCGCTGGTGGCGCTGACTACCTCGATGGCGCCGGAGTCGAAATTCTGGCTGATTTTAATGGTCATGTAGCGATCCCGTGGGTTGTCCGTATAGGAATTGAAAGCGTTTTTTTTGTTGCTCCACCCTCTGCTGGAAGAGCAGGCAACGTCAAACCGCAGTGTAAGCGATTCCGCTATTTTCCGCCCTTTGGGACAACTCGCAAAGGCCGGCGGCGACTTTTTTGCACCAATCCGGGGCATCGCCGGAAATTTTCTGGTGCACCCAGTTAAAAGATGGCACGCTATCGTAAAAGCCGTGTAAAAATTTGATTTGTAACAGCCTTTGAAACATTCCAGCACACTGTTGCACCCTATAATTCTTTCTTTTGAGTGAGCAATCAGGAAAGAGTGTGGACAAGAAGTTAAGCAACATCCAGGAAAGAAAATTGCGCGAGGCGCAGGCACGCCGTGAACACATCATTACGGTCGTCAAGGACCTCATCAAAAAGGGCGGCGCGCGCGCCGTCTCGATCCGCAAGGTCGCCGAAACGGCCGGCTTTTCCACCACGGTCGTCTACGCCCTGTTCCGCGACAAGGCCACGCTGATCGCGCAGGCGATGGACAAGGATCTGCTGGCGCTGGTGCACGCCATGCGCAGCGCCAGCGAAGCGGGAACCACTGCCTGGGAGCGCATCATGCTGATGGGCCGTGCCTATGTGCAGTACGGCTTCCAGCACCGCGACGAATATGCGCTGCTGTTCATGGAACTGCGTCCGCATGCGGGCATCAGCACGGTTGAAGTCGAGCACGGCAATATCGAACAGGACCCGTACGCCTACGCGCTGCACCTGTTCGGCGAACTGGCGCAAGGCGGCCAGGTGCGCGGCGGCGAAACCGCGCTGCACGCAATGACGCAGATCTTCTGGCAGTCGCTGCACGGGCTGGTATCGCTGCGCATCGTGATGGACGAAGGCGACCCGTGGACGCCGCACCCGGAGCCGGCGGGCCACCTGGAAGACCTGCTGGCGGTGGTGACGGAAGGCATACGGCTGCGCTTCCAGCCCTAGCCCTGCCGGTTTTACCCTTCCAGCATGCTGCCCGTTTCCTGGTAGCGCGCATGCCAGGCCAGCGCCTGCGCCAGGATATGCGGCGTATGGCCGCCGCGCTGGCAGGCCGCCTCGTAATAGGCGCGCAATTGCGCGCGGTAAGCGGGATGGGTGCAGCGCTCGATGATCAAGGGCGCCCGCTCGCGCGGCGCCAGGCCGCGCAAATCGGCATAGCCCCATTCCGTCACCAGTACATCGACATCGTGCTCCGTATGGTCGACATGCGAGACCATCGGCACCACGCTCGACACCTTGCCGCCCTTGGCCGCCGACTTGCTGACAAACATCGATACCTGGCCGTTGCGGGCGAAGTCGCCCGAGCCGCCGATGCCGTTCATCATGTGCGTGCCGCACACATGGGTGGAGTTGACGTTGCCGTAGATATCGAATTCCAGCGCTGTATTGAGCGCGATGATGCCGAGCCGGCGCACGATCTCCGGATGGTTGCTGATCTCCTGCGGGCGCAGCACGATCTTTGAACGGTAGTGATCGATATTGTCCATCAGCTTGCGGTGCACGGGCGCGGACAGGGTGATCGACGAGGCCGAGGCAAACGCCAGCTGGCCCGAGTCGAGCAGCTCGATGGCGCTGTCCTGCAGCACTTCCGAATACATGGTCATGTTGCGGAAAGGCGAGCCGATCAGGCCGTGCAGCACCGCGTTGGCAATCGTGCCGATGCCGGCCTGCAGCGGCAGCAGTTCCGGCCCCATGCGCCCTGCCGCCACTTCGCCCTGCAAAAAGGCGATCACATGGCCGGCGATCGCCTGCGTTTCCGCATCGGGCGGCAAGGCGTTCGACGGGCTGTCGGGGCTGTCGGTGATGACGATGGCGGCGATGCGCGCCGGATCGATGGCGATCGCCGTGCCGCCCAGGCGCTGGTCGACGCGCGTGAGCGGGATCGGTTCGCGGCCCGGCAAGGTTTGCGGAATGTAGATGTCGTGCAAGCCTTCCAGCGCCAGCGGCGTGGACAGGTTGATCTCGATGATCACCTGCGCGGCCTGCTGCGCGAACGCGGCCGAGTTCCCCACCGACATGGTGGGGATAATGGCGCCGGCGGCCGTAATGGCCGTCGCTTCGATCACGGCGATATCGACGGCCGCCAGGTTGCCCGAGCGCAGCTGTTCAGCTGTTTCCGACAGATGCTGGTCGATGAACATCACTTCGCCACGGTTGATCTTGGCGCGCAACACGGGGTCGACCTGGAACGGCATGCGGCGCGCCAGCACGCCCGCTTCGGCCATCAGGCCGTCGCTGCCATTGCCCAGCGACGCGCCCGTGATCAGCGTCAGGGCCAGCGGCTCGTGCAAGGCACGCTCGGCCAGCGCGCGCGGCAGCGCCTTGGCGTCGCCGGCGCGGGTAAAGCCGCTCATGCCGACACGCATGCCGTTATGGAACAATTTGGCTGCCTGATCGGCGCTCATGACTTTATCGAGCAAGCCCGGGTGGCGGATACGATCCTGGTACATCGAAAGACTCCTGATTATTCTTGAAACAGATGGCTGTCATGCAGCAGCCCCATATGTGATTCAGTATAAAATCCGGACTGCATGCATGGCATGAATTAATTGCGACATATCCAGTCGCTATTTTCATGTTTTGATGAGGCGATGCCGATCGTGGATATCCGTTCCCTGCGCTACTTCGTGGAAACCGTGCGCCTGTCGAGCTTTACGCAGGCGGCCGAAGCGCTGCACCTGACCCAGTCGACCATCAGCAAGATGGTGCGCCAGCTCGAAGACGAGGTGGGTGCCCAGCTGCTGGTGCGCGACGGGCGCAAGCTGACCCTGACCGACACCGGCCGCATCGTCTACCAGCACGGCCAGGAAATGCTGGCCAGCATGCGCCAGCTGACCCTGGAGGTGCGCGACACCCAGGCGCTGCAGCGCGGCAGCCTGGCGGTCGGCATTCCGCCGATGATCAATGTCTTGTTCACGCCGGTGTTGAAGGCATTCCGCGCGCGCCATCCGCAGGTCAAGCTGACCCTGCAGGAAGACACGGGCCAGCAGATCGAGCGCAAGGTGGCGGCCGGCGAACTGGAAATCGGCATGACGGTGCTGCCGGCAGACCCCGAACTGGAACTGGTGACGGTGCAGATCGCCAGCTACCCGATCTGGGCGCTGGCCGAGCCGGGCACGTTCCAGCCGCAGCGCACGACACTGCCCTTCAAGGCGCTGGCCAAGCTGCCGCTGGTGCTGCTGAAGGATGATTTTGCATTGACGCGCAGCCTGCGCCAGCACTTTGCACAGGCCGGCTTCGAGCCGCGCATCGCCGCCCAGAGCGGCCAGTGGGACTGGCTGGTGGCGATGGCCTCGGCCGGCCTGGGGGTGGCGCTGCTGCCCGAACCGTTTATCCACCGGCTGGCCGGCGAGCCTTTGGCGGCGGTGCGCATCGTCGAGCCGGAGCTGGCATGGCAGGTGGCGCATATCTGGAACGGCCGCTACCTGTCGCATGCGGCGCGCGCCTGGCTGGAGGTATGCCAGGACGTGCTGGGCACGCGGTTCGAACCCTGAATGCAAAAAAGGTGGCCGGGGCCACCTTTTTTCATCAAGTAGTGATGTCGGATTACGGCCCGAAGGGCCTAATCCGACCTGCGGGCTTATTTCACAGCCGCATCGCTGTTGTACATGCCGGCGTATTTCAGGCCGAAGTACAGGATAAACGTGTAGCACAGGGCCGGCACGATGAACGACAGCTGCAGGTTGACCTGGTCGGCCAGGAAACCCTGGATGAACGGCACGATGGCGCCGCCGACAATCGCCATGCACAGGATGCCCGAGCCCTGGCCCGTTTGCGCACCGAGCTTGTTGAGCGCCATGCTGAAAATGGTCGGGAACATGATGGAGTTGAACAGGCCGACGGCGATCAGTGCCCACATGGCGGTATGACCGGTGCCGAACACGGCCACCAGGATCAGCGCGATCACGATGGCGGCATTGAAGGCCAGCGTCTTGCCCGGACTGACGTAACGCATCACGCCGAAACCGATAAAGCGGCCCAGCATGGCGCCACCCCAGTAGTAGCTGACAAAGTGCGCCGCATCGGCCGGCGTCAGGGCCGCGATATGGCTCTCGCCCAGGAAGTTGATCAGGAAGCTGCCGATGCTCACTTCGCCGCCCACGTACAGGAAGATGGCCAGCGCGCCCAGCACCAGGTGGCGGTGCGACCAGATCGAGACCTTGTGGCCGTCGCGGTCCAGCTTGGCTTCGTCATCCGCATGCGAAATCGCCGGCAGCTTGGCCAGCGCGAACAGCACGGCCAGCACCACCAGGGTAGCGGCCAGCGCCAGGTAGGGGCCCTGCACGGCGGCCGCTTCCTTGGCGCGGTAAGCCAGTTGCTCGGCGGCCGGCAGCAGGTCGAACTGCTGTACCGTCAGCACGGTGCCCGACAGGATCAGGATGCCGCCCAAGGTCGGCGCCACGGTGGTGCCCAGCGAGTTGAACGCCTGTGTCAGTGTCAAACGGCTCGATGCCGTCTGCGGGTCGCCCAGTTCCGTCACGTACGGATTGGCCGCCACCTGCAGCACCGTGATGCCGGCCGCCAGAATGAAAAAGGCCAGCAGGAACAGCGCGTAGCTGCCGGTCGAGGCCGGGTAGAACATGGCGCAGCCGGCGGCCGCGATCAGCAGGCCGGCAACCACGCCGCGCTGGTAGCCGATGCGCTTGATCAGCGCGCCGGCCGGCATCGAGACGATGGCGTAGGCGCCAAAGAAGCAAAACTGCACCAGCATCGCCTGTACATAGGTCAGCGTGTAGATCGAGCGCAGGTGGGGAATCAGCACATCATTCAGCGATGTCAGCAGTCCCCACATGAAAAACAGCACCGTGACAATGATCAGGGCGCCCGTATTGTTTTGCGTGCCGGCCGGCGCGCGCGATGCGCCCGGGCCTTGCTTTACGTATTCCATACCTTCTCCATTTTTCAGTTCCAAATGATGCGTTCTGCAGTTGCCTTATATCTGTCATGCACCGTTAAACAGTGCATGCAGGGTCGAGGTCTGAAAACAACATCTGCAAGCCATCGAGTGTCGTAGTAATACTACTTACGGATGGGCGCATTATGCCCGAAAGCCCCGGATTGCGCAGCTTTCGCACCCATTATCTGATAATTGAATAGCTGACATTTGAAATCGAAAGTGTACTTATAACTTGAAAAGACTATACTTATGTTGCGGTGCAGCAGTTGCTACACCCCAACTAACTGGAGCCTGCCATGTCGACCACTTTCATGTATCACAGCACCCCATCGAACAATATCGTTGCCACCCTGAGCAGCGTCGTCAAAGCCATCAGCGCCTTCCTGACCCAAGGTCCCGATCACCGCGAACGCGCTTACGAAGAAGCCTACCTGGCCGAATCGACCGACCGCTATGACCTGGAATACCGCATGCGTGAACTGTCGCGCGCCCATCCACAGCCTAGCTGGATGAGTGGCCTGGGCCGCTAAGCCGTATCGCAGCAACACGCAGCACATCGTTGTACCTGTATCTGCAACAAAGTCAGCACTACCCATGTCCACGCCCTGCGCGCCGCGACACTGCCGATAGCACCATCCTGCTCGCCTCCGGCTTGAGCACAGGATGGGCTATACCGGGCAAAGAAAGGCAAGGTCGCACAATATTGCAACACCTGCAATGTTGCGACGCATCATGGCATTTATCGCTGCAAAGTCGAATCTTTGCTAGTTTTACTACGAGATTCTACTTAGACGCAAAGCCGGCCGACATGACTGTTCTCAAGCACCATCACCCGTTCGTCCTGCACATGGAAGCCGAACTGCTGCCGCTGTTCCAGGCAGCGCTGCCCTCGCTGGCCCAGGCCGCGCCGCAGGTGCTCGCTTCCGTATTTGCGTTTTCCACCGGCACACAGGACAGCTTTCTCGAATACCGCTTCGGCATTTCTTGCCTGTTCGATCAGGCGCAGGATGACCAGCCATACGAACTATTGCTGCTGGTGACACTGTCAGGACTGGACGATGCGGCACGGCTCGACGCCGGTGTTCGCTGGGGGCAGCCCTCGGGACACCGCGAAGCGCAGGCCGTGCCGATGGATGCTTCCATGCCGGCGCTGCTCGCGGCCTTGCCTGCCCTGCTGGCGGCGCTGCAGGCGGCGGCGGTGCGCGGCGCGCCACCAATTACCGCTGCGACCGCCTCGGTATAGTGCCGCTAAACAACAATTGTGGTCACCAATACCACAACGTAATTGACTTGTACTAGTCGCCGCCTCTATCCTTTCAGTTACGTTTGGTGAGAATTCACCTGGCCAGACGATGGGCCTTGCGGCCACCAGTCTGTTCCTGTCAGCAGCCGCCATCAATCCCTCTCCGGCACGCCCGCCGTTGCCAAGGAACAGTCATCATGCAACTCTCTTTAAACAGCAAGATCTGCGTCGCCGCCACGGCGCTCGCCGTCCTCAGCCTGGGCATCACGGCCGCCGTGATCGGCTTCAAAAGCAGCGCCAACGCCGAAGCCGCGTCCATGAACCTGGCGCGCACGGCCTCGCGCGAAGTGGCCAGCACGCTGCAGGCGCGTATCAGCAGCAATCTGTCGAGCATTACCAGCCTGGCCGGCGCCATGCGCGGCACGCGTGGCGCCAACCTGGCCCTGCAGCGCGAGCAGATCAGCCAATTGAGCCAGGCGACGCTGGGCAGTTCGGAAGACCTGCTGGGGGTAACGGTCACCTGGGAACCGAATGCGCTCGACGGCAAGGATGCCGAGTTCGCCGGCCAGGCGCCGCTGTACGACGCGAGCGGACGCTACATGCCGTACTGGACGCGCGGCGCCGGCGGCAAGATGCAGGCCGAGCCGATCGTGTTCGACCCCAAGCCGGGCGCCAACGACTGGTATGACGTGCCGAAACGCACCGGCAAGCCTGTCTTCACGGAGCCGTATCTGTATCCGGTCGATGGCAAGAGCGTGCTGATGGCCTCCCTGGTGTCGCCGATCATGATCGACGGCAGCTTCAGGGGCGCGGCCAGCGCCGACTTCATGCTTACGCGCCTGACGACCATCCTGGCCGGCCTGAAAGTGATCGAAGGCGGCAAGCTGGCGCTCATTTCCCATGGCGGCCTGTATGCCAGCCATCCGTCAGCCGCTCTGCTGGGCAAGCCGGCCAGCGATGTGCCGGCCGCTGGCCTGGACAAGGTGCGCCAGGGCCAGCCTTACGAATACGAAGATGGCCAGGGCAATATTCACCTGCTGCAGCCGTTGCTGGTGCATCCCGAGATCGCGCCGTGGAGCGTCGAGCTGAGCTTTCCGAAACGCGTGGCCACCGCGCCGGCGCGCGAGCTGCTGACCTATACCCTGCTGGTGGCGCTGCTGTGCGCGGCGGCCACGGCCGGCATCCTGGTGCTGGTGGTCTACCGCCTGACGCGGCCGTTGCGCACGCTGGGCGCGGCCATGACGGAGCTGTCCAGCGGCGACGCCGACCTGCGCGTCAAGCTCGATGTCAAGGGTACCGACGAGCTGGCCGTGATCGGCAAGGGCTTCAATCAGTTTGTCGAAAAAATCCACGCGGTGCTGCTGCAGGTGCAGGCCAGCGCCGACAACGTGGCCCGTTCCAGCGCCGAAATCGCGCAGGGCAACAACGACCTGTCGGCGCGCACCGAACAGCAGGCCAGCTCGCTCGAGGAAACCGCCGCCTCGGTGGAGGAGCTGACCGGCACCGTCAGGGAAAACGCCGACCATGCGCGCCAGGCCAACCAGCTGGCCGCCTCGGCCTCCGACGTGGCGCAAAAGAGCGGCGCCGTGGTGGGCCGCGTGATCGAAACGATGACTTCGATTAACGACTCGTCGAACAAGATCGTCGATATCATCAGCGTGATCGACGGCATCGCGTTCCAGACCAATATCCTGGCATTGAATGCCGCCGTGGAAGCGGCGCGCGCCGGCGAACAGGGCCGTGGTTTTGCGGTGGTGGCTACCGAGGTGCGCAGCCTGGCGCAACGTTCCGCGGCGGCGGCCAAGGAAATCAAGCTGCTGATCGACGATTCGGTCGACAAGGTAGCCGCTGGCAGCAAGCTCGTCGATGAAGCGGGCGCCACCATGGAGCAGGTGGTCGACAGCGTGCG
>NZ_DAMAGB010000012.1:0-17848 GCF_031995485.1 Janthinobacterium sp. | reverse complement strand
CGTGCGCAAGGTGACCGCCATCATGGCCGACATCAGCGTCGCCACCACCGAGCAGAGCGACGGCATCGCCCAGGTCAACCAGGCGCTGGCGCAGATGGATGGCGTCACGCAGCAGAATGCGGCGCTGGTCGAAGAAGCGGCCGCTGCCGCCGAGAGCCTGCAGGAGCAGGCGCAGCACCTGGCCGGGGTGGTCAGCGTGTTCAAGCTTGGCGAGCAGGCACGCCAGCCGGCGCCGGCCGTCGCCACGCCTGTGCGCGCGCCGCAGCCGGCAATCAGGAAAACAGCGCCCGCCAGGCAGCTAGCCGCCAGCAAGCCAGCCACCGCCAAACCTGCGCCGGGCGACGACTGGGAAGAGTTTTAAGCAGCACAGCCGCCAGGCGAACGCTGCCTCGCCAGCGTTCGCCATCGCGCCTGCCTAAATGCGGGTGGACAGAATATTCATTCAAGCGCATCATGGCTGGCCAGAGTCAGTTTTCCCGTCCGCAGCACCCACCGCAGGCCGAGTTCGCTCCTCCAGTTCCTTCCGTTTTTTTCCGCCGGTTCCGCTTGCAACGCTCCGGTGTCCACACGTGCCTATTCTGGAGCAATACCGAGATGGACTCGTCCTCCTTGTCCCCTGCACGGCTGGCCGCGGCGCAGGTCACGCTGGCCAACTGTGCCGATGAAGCGATCCACCTGCCGGGGCACATCCAGCCGCACGGCGCCCTGCTGGTCTTCAATACCGAAGGACGGTTGAGCGGCTGGTCCGCCAATGCCGCCAGCCTGCTGCAACTGGCGGTGCCCTTGTCGCCCGCCTTGCCGCTAGACGCGCTGGGGCTGGCGCCGGAAGCGGTACTGGCAGTGCTGGCCTGCCTGCACGACATCAGCGAAGGCGAAGCGGCGCCGATGATGACTGCCACGCAGATCGATGGCGTGCGGTTTGACTGCATCGCGCATGCCCACCTGGGCCGCGTGCTGCTGGAGTTCGAACGGTGCGGCCAGCCGGCAACCGAGGTGATGCGCCAGGTGCTGATGGCGCAGCAAATGTACGATCGCCTGAAGCGCCAGAAAAACATCACCGCCCTGCTGCAGTTTGCCGTCGAACAGGTGCGCGCGATGACCGGCTTCGACCGCGTGATGGCGTACCGTTTCCGCCATGACGACAGCGGCGAAGTGGTGGCCGAGGCGCGCCTGGAAAGCTGGCCGCCCTACCTGGGCCAGCGCTATCCGGCCAGCGACATTCCGGCCCAGGCGCGGCGCCTGTACATCATCAATACGGTGCGCCTGATTCCCGATGTCGGCTATGTGGCCGTGCCCATGCTGGGCACTACCGGCGATGGCGCAGTCGACATGAGCCATGGCGTGCTGCGCAGCGTCTCGCCGGTGCATGTCGAATACCTGCAGAACATGGGCGTGGCCGCTTCGATGAGCATCTCGATCCTGATCGACGGGCGCCTGTGGGGCATGCTGGCCTGCCACCATGGCAGCGCGCGCCATGTGCCGTATGCCGCGCGCATGGCCTGCGATGTGCTGGCCCAGGTACTTGCCTCGACCGCGCAGGTACTGGAAAGCCGGGCTCGCACGGCGCACCTGGCGACGGCGGCTGCCGTCTGCGAAGGACTGACGGCATCGCTGCTGGAAGAGGAAGACCTGGCGGCCGTGCTGCCGCGCCATGCCGATGCACTGATGGATGTGTTCGGTGCGCAGGCCCTGGTGCTGGCGCAGCATGGCAAGCTGCAGTGCCATGGAGAGGTACCGCCCGCACTGGCCGCCGCCATGCTGGCCACCTTGCCGCAGCATAGCGACAAGATGCTGCAGCGCTGTGCGCGCGACGACTGGCCGCAAGCGATACACGACGCGCTGGGCAAGTGGGTCGGATTGCTGGCACTCAGCTTCAATCCGTCCGGCAACGGCTGGCTGCTGCTCTTGCGCGTGGAACAGATTGAAGCGGTGCGCTGGGGCGGCAAGCCGGAAAAAATCGTCAGGGTCGGACCGCTGGGTCCACGGCTGACGCCGCGCGGCTCGTTTGCGCTGTGGTGCGAAACCGTGCATGGCCGCTGCGACCCGTGGGAATCGTGGCGCCTCGATGCGGCCATCGGCCTGCTGGCCGAATTGCACCGCGTCAGCCTGTTTGCCCAGGTCGAAGCGGACCGCGTGCGCGCGCTGCTGCTGGCCATGCTGGGACACGACCTGCGCGACCCGCTGCACGCGATCCAGATGGCGGCCACCATCTTGCAGCGCGACGAACGGCAGCAGGTGCTGGCGCGCCGCATCCAGTCGTCCGGCGCGCGCATGCAGCGCCTGATCAGCCAGGTCAGCGAGCTGAGCCTGCTGCGCACCAGCGCCGCCATGCAGCTCAAGCTGTGCAGGGTCGACCTGGCGGCGCTGATCATCGACCTGGTCGATGAATCGCGCACCACGCACGCCAGCATCGAACACTTGCTGGACCTGCCCGCCAGCTGCATGGTGGTGCTCGATGCCGACCGTATCGCGCAGGTCATCAGCAATCTGGTCAGCAACGCCCTGCACCATGGCGCCTGCATGCGGCCCCTGCAGGTCAGCCTGGCGCGGCGGGAAAACAGCGTCGTTATCAGCGTCAGCAACGAAAGCGCACCGATCAGCGCGCTTGCCGCCGGCAGCATGTTCGATCCGTTCAAAATCTCCGGCCTGCACAATGCGCGCAATCCGGGCGGCATGGGACTGGGCCTGTATATCGTGCAGGAAATCGTCAAGGCGCATCGCGGCACCATTACCTATCATTACGATGCGCCGCATGTGGTGTTCAGCGTAATGCTGCCGGCATCGGCACACGATGTGCCGGCGCGTGTATCGCCAGGATAGATTTCGATAGTTTCAAGAAAGAAATATTTCATATAATCCCGGCACCCAGGCCATTCAGCGCCTTCACTGATCATGGGAAAGACATGAAAACAACATTGGCCGTTCTTGCCACCTGCATCGTCGCTTCCACCATGCTGGCCGCCTGCGGCGGCGGCGGCAGCGACTCCTCCGGTTCCGCTACGGGAACCGTCACCGCGCCACTGTCCGTGTATGCCGGCACCTGGCAAGTCCCGTGCGACGACCATGAACTCGACAGCGTGACCTTGTCGGCCAAGGCCGACGGCACGCTGGACGTGGTTACCAAGGCGGAATACTTTGCAACGGCGAACTGCAGCGGCACGGCGCTGGCCACGCAAACCACCTCGGCCAATGCCAGCATCACGCTGACCGGTTCGGCCGATACGCCCGTCAAGCTCAGCACGAGCGGCGCCACCACCACCGTCAAGGTCGACAAGGTGAATGTCGCCATTCCTTCGTACAAGACGCTGATTACCGGCAGCGCGGTGCAATACCTGACCGAACTGGGGCAGGCAAAATGGTGCATCAACTTCAGTGCCTCGTCGCGCAGCTGCATCCTGGACACGGGCACGGAACCGGCCTCGTCGACCTCCGGCGCCATGTATATCAGCGGCAACTCCTTGTATCTGCTGAACCTGGAAAACGGCATCTATGTGCCGGACGAGGTCTACACACGCAAATAATCAGGGCAGCCTGAGCAGGCAACGGGCAAACACGCATCTGTTTGCTCGCGACTGTGCAGGATCGTACATACATGGCAAAAATACAAAGCTACTCTGTTAAAAAAACAGGAGCTTGCAATGTCTGTCACCGCCCATACCGTAGCACCCCCTGACGCCTTCGGCGCCGAGGCATTGGCCGCCGTGCTGGAGCCGCGCGATACCTCCCCCATCGAACAATTGCAGCGCCTGATCGAATCAGGCCTCGACCAGTTGCCGCTGCCCGGCCATGGCGCCACCCTGCAGCGCTGGCAGGCACTGGCGGCAATTGCCGCAGTCGACCTGTCGCTGCTCAAACTCTACGAAGGCCATACCGACGCGCTGGCCATCCTGGCCGAGATCGACGGCACCAGCGTGCCGGCCGGCAGCAGCTGGGGCGTCTGGTGCGCGGAAATGCCGGGCGCGCGCGTCAAGCTCCGGCAGGCGCCCGACGGACACTGGCAGCTCGACGGCCGCAAGGCCTGGTGTTCGGGCGCGGCGGGCATCAGCCACGCGCTGGTCAGCTGCTGGAACGAGGCCGGCGACGCCTGCCTGGCGTCGGTGGCGCTGGCGCAGCCCGCGGTCACCGTCACGCGGGAAGGCTGGCAGGCAGTCGGCATGGCCGGCAGCGCCAGCGTCGACGTGCAGTTTTCCGGCGCCCGCGCCACACCTGTCGGGCCACCGGGCGCCTACCTGGCGCGGCCCGGCTTCTGGCATGGCGGCGCCGGCATCGCGGCCGGCTGGTATGGCGCCGCCTGCGCCGTGGCCGGCTACCTGCATGCGCGCGCCCGTAACGCCACGCCCGACCCGGTACGCCTGGCGCAGCTGGGCCAGATCGACTGCGCGCTGCGCGCCGCCGGCGCCCTGCTGCGCGAAGGCGCGGCCGCCATCGACGCCCAGCCGCAGCGCGACGCGATGGAACTGGCCCTGCGCCTGCGCCTGGCGGTGGAAGACTGCGCCACGCTGGTGCTGCAATTAACTACACGCGCGCTGGGCGCCGGCCCCTTGTGCCGCGACGCCCGCTTTGCCCGGCTGGCGGCCGACCTGCCGGTGTTCCTGCGCCAGAGCCATGCCGAGCGCGACCAGGCCACCCTGGGTGGCATCGTGGCCGGCGTGGCCGATCATCCGTGGGGGCTGTGACATGAAAATGATGATGATCCCGGAGCAGGAACGCCGCATCGAGGGATGCGGCACCCCCGATGAAGAGTGGCAGGCCTGGCCCGGCCTGGCCGAGCTGCCCCCGGTCTCCGCGCGCCAGCTGGTGCCGGGCAGCGCGCGCGCCGTGGTCGTGGCACCCCATCCCGACGATGAAATCCTCGCCTGCGGCGGCCTGCTGCAGCTGCTGGCGCAACAGGGCAGCGAGGTGCTGCTGGTGGCCGTCACCGACGGCGACGCCAGCCATCCGGGTTCTGCCCTGTGGCCGAAAGAGCGCCTGAAAAGCGCGCGGCCCGACGAATCGCAACAGGCGGCCAGCGCGCTCGGCATCGCGCCGGCCTGGCTGCGCCTGCACCTGCCCGACGGCGGCGTCACCGCCCGCGAGAATCATCTGGCCGCCATGCTGCAGGAAATCCTGCGTCCGGGCGACACTGTGCTGACCACCTGGCGCCTGGACGGCCACCCCGATCACGAAGCGTGCGGCCGCGCCTGCGCCATGGCGGCGCCCGCCTGCGGCGCGCTGCTGGTGGAAATGCCGGTCTGGACCTGGCACTGGGCCGCACCCGGCGACGACCGCATCCCGTGGCAGCGCGCGCGCCGCCTGCCCTTGTCCGATAGCGTACTGCAGCGCAAGCGCGACGCCCTGCGCTGTTTCGCCAGCCAGATGGAAGGCGACCCATCCACCGGCCAGCCGCCCATCGTCGGCCCCCATGCCCTGCAACGCCTGCTGCATCCTTACGAGGTGTATTTCTCATGACTCCCATGACCAGCACGACCGCGCCCGCCGGCGACCAGCGCGGCGCCTATTTCGAACAGCTGTACCAGCAGGACGCCGATCCGTGGCGCGTGCGCGAGCGCTGGTATGAAGAGCGCAAGCGCGCGCTGCTGCTGGCCTGCCTGCCGCAGCGGCGCTACCGCAACGCGTACGAGCCGGGCTGCGGCAATGGCGAACTGACGCTGGAACTGGCGCGCCGCTGCGAGCGCCTGCTGGCGGCCGATTTTTCCGCCGAAGCGCTGCTGCTGGCGCAGCAACGGCTGGCCGATGCGGGCCAGGCTGGCAATGTCGCCTTCGAGCGCCACAAGCTGCCGCAGGACTGGCCGCGCACCACCAAGGGCGCGGAAAAATTCGACCTGATCGTCGTCAGCGAGATCGCCTACTACCTGTCGGCCGACGAGCTGGCGCTGCTGGTCGAACACAGCGTGGCCAGCCTGGCGCCGGGCGGCAGCATCGCGCTGTGCCACTGGCGCGCGCCGTTCGCGCAGCGCATCCTGTCGACCGTGCGCGTGCACGACGCGTTCCAGCACGCACCCGGCCTGCACTGCCTGCTGCGTCACGAAGAAACGGATTTTTTGCTGGGTGTGTGGTCCAACGATGAGCGCTCGGTGGCGCAGAAAGAAGGTTTCGCATGATAGGCGTCGTGATCCCCGTCCATAACGAAGAAGCCTGCCTGGCAGCCTGCCTGGAAGCGTTGAGCATGGCCGCCACCTGCCCGCAGTTGGCAGGCGAAGCCGTCTCCATCGTGGTCGTGCTCGACGCCTGCACCGACCGCTCGCAGCGCATCGTGCTGCGTCACGCCATGCAGGCCGACGCGCGCTGGCGCCTGGACTGCATTGCGGTCGATGCGCGCAACGTGGGCGCCGCGCGCGCGGCCGGCGCCAGATTATTGCTGTCTCGCGGCGCGCGCTGGCTGGCATTTACCGACGCCGACACCTGCGTCTCGCACGACTGGCTATCGATGCAGCTGCTGCAGAAAGCCGACGCCGTCTGCGGCACCGTGGCGGTTGACGACTGGTCGCCGCACGAGGATCACGCGCTCGCCCTGCGCGAGCACTTCGCCCGCACCTATACCGACGCCGATGGCCACCGCCATATCCACGGCGCCAACTTCGGCGTCTGCGCCAGGGCCTATCTGCGCGCCGGCGGCTTTGCGCCGCTGGCCTGCAGCGAAGACGTGGCGCTGGTCGCCGCCCTGCAGGCCACGGGCGCGCGCATCGCCTGGAGCGCCGCCCCGCGCGTGACCACCAGCGCGCGCCGCGACGCCAAGGCCAGGGGCGGCTTTGGCGACACCCTGCTGCAGGTGGTGGGAGCGATGGGGGTGGCGGAGGTGGTCAAGGAACTGGTGACATCGGCGGTACAGGCTCCGGCGCCGGCATTGAATGCCTGATCGAAGCTAAAACATCCCGGCGCGCGGGCCATCATCCGATGCGCCTGGCGCCAGATCCATGATCCGCTCGCCCAGCGCGATGCCCCATTCGCTCATCTGCATGCCGTGGCGCAGCGCCTGCTTCTGCCAGCGCGCCAGCGCCGCGTCGATCCCGGCATCGGCACCGGCCGAACGCAGGCTGCGCGCCAGGGTCAGGGCATTGGCGGCGGCCTTGGCGGCGCCGCCGGCAGTATGCGGGCGCGGCACGGAGGCGGCGTCGCCCACCAGCAGCACCCGGCCAAACACCATCTGCGGCACCTGCATGTCGAGTATCGCCTGCACGAACGGTTCGGGGGTCGCCTCGACCAGTTGCGCAAAGCTGGGCGCCAGCAGCTGCGCGGCATCGCGGCGCAAGGCGGCGACGGCCTCGGGCCGCATGGCGCCCGGCGGCAGCGAAAATTCGTGGGCCACGCCAGCGCGGTCGGTCAGCGCCTGCGCCAGGTCCGCGCCGGGCGCGACCTTGCGGTACCAGACCCAGTTGCGCCGGCGCTGGCCCGGCTGCGTGGATTCGTTTTCGCCTGGCACCAAATATTCGAGCAGCATATGATCGGTCCCTTGCTGGAACGCGAAGCTGTCGGCGAGTTTTTCGTGCAGCTGCGCCGGCAAGCCATGTTCGGCCGCCAGTCCGCGCCAGGCGACATAGCCGGCGTATGCGGGCGCGACCTGCGGCAGCAGTTGCCGGCGCACCGTCGAGCGCGAGCCGTCGGCGCCGATCAGCAGGTCGGCCTGTTCGACGCGGCCGCTGGCGAAATGCGCCGTGACGCGCGCGCCCTCCTGCTCGAAGCGCAGCAGGCGTTCGCCGGCCTGCAGCACGCCGTCCGGCAATGCCCGCCGCAGGCTGCCATGCAAGGTGTTCCAGGAGGTCTGCATCTGCGGCATCAGGGCGCGGCTGACGATCTCGTCCTGCAGGTTCAGGTAGATGCGCTCGCGCGACATCACGCCCAGCGGCACCGCATGCGGCACCTGGCCGAAATCGAACACGGCTTCGACCTCGGGCTGCAGCACGATGCCGCCGCCGCGGCTGTCCGGCATGCCGGCCGAGCGTTCGAACACCTGCACTTCCCAGCCGATGGCGCGCAGCGAGACGGCGGCAAACAGGCCGCCCAGCGAGCCGCCGACAATGACGGCGCGCGGACGGGACGTGGCGGGGTGCGGCACTGGCATGATATTTCTCCTTGAGATAGCCCGGCCTGCTGTCCAGGCACATCGCCGAGCTTATCTCAATGGCGGAAAAACACACTCGCCCATGGGTATGGGCGACTCATCCTTTCGTATGAGTCCTACCTCAGCGCCTCGGCCAGTCCCGGCGCAAATTCGGCGCCATGCGGCACCTGTGCGGTCGAGGCTTTGAGCGTGTCGCCGATCGGCTCGGCACGGCCGTCCAGGCACTTGCCGAGGAAGTTTTCCGTCACCGCATTGAAGGCGATATTGTTGACGGGCCGCGCGAAGCCGTGGCCTTCGTCGGGAAACACGACATAGGTGACGGGGATGTTTTTCGCCGCCATGGCTTCGACGATCTGCTCCGATTCGCGCACGTTGACGCGCGGATCGTTGGCGCCCTGGCCGATCAGCAGCGGGCGCCGGATATCGCCGGCAAAGTTCAGCGGCGAGCGCTCGCGCAGCAGCGCCTTGCCTTCGTCGGTGGTGGGGTCGCCCATGCGCTTGTAGAACTGCTGCTTGCCCGCTTCCCAGTACGGCGGTATCGTCTGCAGCAGGGTAAACAGGTTCGACGGGCCGACGATATCGACGCCGCAGGCGAAGGTCTCCGGCGTAAACGCCATGCCGGCCAAAGTCGCATAGCCGCCATACGAGCCGCCCATGATGGCGACCTTGTCGGCGCGCGCCACGCCGTTCTTGACGGCCCACTGTACCGCATCGATCAGGTCGTCATGCATCTTGCGGCCCCATTGCAGGTCGCCGGCCGAGATGAACTGCTTGCCGAAGCCGGTCGATCCGCGGAAGTTCACCGACAGCACCGCATAGCCGCGGTTGGCCAGCCACTGATGGTAGCCGCGGTAGCCGTAGCCGTCGCGCGCCCATGGCCCGCCATGCACCAGCAGCACCATCGGCACCGGCGTGCTGGCGCGCCCGCTGCCGCCGGCATCGACCGATTTCGGCAGACTCAGATACGACACCAGCGTCAGGCCGTCGCGCGCCCTGATTTCCTGCGCGTGCATCGGCACCAGCGGCGCGCCTTCCAGTTCGGGCCGCGTCACGTACAGCTGCGTCAGGCGCCTGGTCTTGCGCTCGTACAGCCAGGCCGAGGCGGGCGCGGTGACGGGGTCGACCGACAGCAGCCACTTGTCGTCGGCATCAGTGCGCGAACTGACGCTGAACTGGCCGTTGACGTTTTTCTTCAGGAACGCCAGGTCGGCCTTGATGTCGTTCGACAGCGGCACATATTCCTGGCGCAGATATTCGAGTCCGTAGGCCTGCGCGCGGCCGGTGCGCGGGTCGTACAGCGCGTCGGCGATATCGGCGCGCGGATCCTGCGCCAGCACCATGGTCTTGCCGCTGGCGACATCCTGCGCCAGCAGCGCCGACGTATTGCGCCCGCGCGAATCGGTCCAGTACAGCGTCTTGCCGTCGGCCGTGTAGCCCAGCGGCGACGTCGTCTGCGAGTCGTCCAGACCAACTTCGGTCAGGGGCGTGGTCTCGACCTTGCCGTCCACCACGCGGTAATAGGTCGAGCCGCCGTCGCTGCGCGCCTTGCTGGCCATGCGCAGCGTGAGCGTCTCGTCGGCCAGGTAGCCGGCATAGCCGTCGTTCTGCTGCACCAGCGTCAGCTTTCCGCTGGCCAGCTCCAGGCTGTACACGTCGTGCCAGCGCGCGTCGCGGTTGTTGATGCCGACCAGGATGCGGTCCTTCACCTTGCTGCTGATCTGTATCACCCGCACGCGCGTTTTTTCGAACGGCGTGTAGCTGGTCTGCTTGCCGCTGGCCACGTCAACGCCATACAGCAAAAAGTTCTCGTCGCCGCCCTTGTCCTGGATATACAGCAGCACTTTCGAGTCGGGCGACCAGAAGCTGCTGCGCACCGGCCGCACCTTTTCGTCCGTCAGCACGCGCGCCTTCGACGGATCGCTGGCCGGCGCCACCCACACATTGAGCACGCCGTCGCGCGGCGCGATCCACGACAGCCATTGGCCGTCCGGGCTGATCCGGCCGCCCGACTTGCTGGGATTGCCGAAAATTTTCGCGCGCTCGATCAGCGGCGTGGAGTCAATCGAAACCTGCGCCTGTGCGGGCAGCAGGCTGGCGAACAACAGGACTGGAACGACGGGCAGTAGACGGCGAATCATGGTCACCTCGTGGCGGGTTGGGAAAAAAACCAGGAATTTTTTATTGCCAATAAATCATAGATCAAAGCAACCTTGCCAGGTTGATCATCTGCCTGAAAGCCTGGAATGGCGTGACAGACTGCCCGAATGGCGGCATGAATGACAAAAGCGGCTGCACTGGCCTTTCAGGCAACAGTGCAAAAATCCCACACATTGTCACGAAAAATCACCTTGAACATGGACGTCTTGCAATACTGAAATATATAATTGGGAGTGATTCTCATTACGATTATCATTCACGAAATCGTTGAGTACTGATTTTGCACTTATTTCCAGGAGTTTGTGATGTCCCGCCACCATGCCCCAGCCCATCCCGCGTTCGTCCTGCATCCTTTACGGCGCGCCGCCAGGGCGACCCTGCTGTGCGCGAGCGCTGCCCTGATCCTGCCGATGCTGCCGGCCCACGCCGAAGCAGAAGCCGCCAGCGCCGACCAGGCCGACGCCACCCTGCCCGCCATTACGATTACCGGCACCGCCGACAAGGGCACCGCCACCGAAAATTCGCGCTCGCTGGCGTCGGGCAAGTCGACCGTGTTCAAGGGGTTCGAATCGAACCGCGAAATCCCGCAGCCGGTCACCGTCATCACGCGCCAGCTGCTGGACGACCGCGTCTTCTTCGACATGAATGAAGTGCTGCAGAATACGCCGGGGGTGACGGTCGATTACGTCGACAGCGAGCGCGTGCAGTATTTTTCGCGCGGCTACTCGATCGATGCGATGCAGGTCGACGGCCTGACGATCACGCAGGGCGGCTCGATCTTTATCCAGCCCGACACGGCAGTGCTGGACCATGTGGAAGTGCTGCGCGGTGCCTCCGGCATGCTGCGCGGCTCGGGCAGCCCGTCGGCCACCGTCAATATGGTGCGCAAGCGTCCGACCAAGGCCTTCCAGGCCAACCTCGGCGTGTCGCTCGGTTCGTGGGACCGCCGCCGCCTGGAAGCCGATGTCTCCGGTCCGCTCAATGAAGACGGCAGCATCCGCGGCCGCATCGTGGCGGTCAAGGACAAGAAGGAATTCTTCCAGGACGCCAAGGACGAGAACCGCAAGGTGCTGTACGGCGTGCTGGCGATCGACCTGAGCAAGAACACCACGCTGACCACCAGCCTGCAGCATACGGAACTGGACGCCACCGGCGCCTGGGGCGGCCTGCCGGGCAACTTCGATGGCTCCTCGCTGAACCTGCCGCGCAACACCTACCTGGGCGCCGACTGGAACCGCTGGAACCGCTACAACCAGCAGGCCTTCGTGGAACTGGAGCATCGCTTCGAGAACGACTGGACCGTCAAGCTGAGCAGCGAATACACGCGCATGCGCATGGACGACAACGGCTTCAAGCAAAGCTATTTCACGCGCTCGTCGACCACCAATCCCTACCTGTTCGGCGTGACCACCTCGCAATACACGGGTGACGCGGGCGACCAGGAAGCGACCGGCCTGACGGCCAACGGTCCGTTCACCTTGTTCGGCCGCAAGCACCAGCTGGTGGTCGGCGGCGAAAGCCTGCGCACCAAGACGCGCGCCACCGCCGGCGTGTTCAACCTGAACCCGCTGACCAATGTCGATATCCGCAACTGGAATCCGTACACCAGCTATATCGACAAGGATGCCACCGCCGTCAACAACCTGACGCCGACCTACACGCGCCAGCAGGGCCTGTTCGGCACGGCCCGCCTGTCGATCACCGATCCGCTGGCCGTCATCATCGGCGCGCGCGCCAGCTGGTGGGACTACAAGGCGCCAGCCACGCCTGCCACCAACTATGAAGTCAAGCACGAGATCACGCCGTTTGCCGGCGTCACCTACGACATCACGAAACAGATCAACGCGTATGCCAGCTATACCGAGATCTTCACGCCGCAGAACGTCAAGGACGTCAACAACAACCTGTTGAAACCGATCACCGGCGAAGACTACGAAGCAGGCCTGAAAGGCGAATTTTTGGGTGGCAAGCTGACCGCCTCGGCCGGCATCTTCCGCATCAACAACGAAGGCCGCGCGGTGGACGACACCAGCTCGACGCCGAATTGCGCGCCATCGAACCCGGGCGGCTACTGCCGCATTGCCGATGGCAAGACGCAAAGCGAAGGCTGGGAGCTGGAAGTGGCCGGCGAGATCATGCCGGGCTGGCAGGTGACGGGCGGCTATACCAATACCCGCACCAAATACCTGGTCGATCCGGCCAAGGCCAATATCGGCCAGCCGCTGCGCAGCATGGACCCGCGCCAGCAACTGCGCCTGTTCAGCAACTACCGCGCCAGCGGCGCCCTGCAAGGCCTGACCTTCGGCGGCGGCGTGGCGGTACAGGACAACTCGTACATGCGTTCCGGCGTGCTGACGGCGACCCAGGGCGGCTACTCGATCTTCAACGCCATGGCCGCCTACGAGTTCCGCAACGGCTACTCGCTGCAGGTCAACGTCAACAACCTGAGCGACAAGGTCTATTACAAGAAGTACGGCGCCACGGGCCTGAGCTACTACTATGGCGACCCGCGCAACGTGGTGGTGACCCTGCGCGCGAAATTCTGAGCGTAGTGTAAATAGAGAAACGGCCGCTCCATGGAGCGGCCGTTTTTACGTCAAGACTGAAGTGGCGATTGCGTCCGGCTGCTCCACCATATCAGCCACAGCAGCGCCACCTGCACCGGCAGGCGCAGCCACAATGCCCACAGCGGCACCGGGAACAGTTCAGGGCGCTGCAGCATGTAGAAATGCGCGGGCGTGACGGCAATCGTCAGCAGGAACAGGCCGATGCCGGCCGCCTTGCGCGTGGGCCGGTAAAGGATGCCAAGCGCGCCCAGCAGCTCGAACACGCCGCTGACCAGCACCGCCGCCACAGGCCAAGGCATCCACGGCGGCACGATGCGCGCCTCGGTATCGGTGGCAACAAAGTGCATGATGCCGCCGATAAAGAACCACAGGAAAATAAATATCAACCCTGCCGCCTGGCCCTTGCCGGCCTGGAGCATCGTCTGCAAGCGCATGCTTGTCCTCCCGTGCCGAGGCACATTTATTGGTATGCTGCCGCCGTTTCCGCCAGCGTGGTTTGCAGCGCGGTGAAGTCGACCGGCTTGGTCAGGTGGCGGTCAAAGCCGGCCTGCTGCGAACGCTGGCGATCCTGTTCGCTGCCCCAGCCCGTCAGCGCGATCAGCGTGGCGTGCGCCATGCCATCGATCTTGCGCATCGCCAGCGCCACATTGTAGCCGTCCATGTCGGGCAGGCCGATATCGAGCAGCACCAGCCGTGGCAGATGCTCGCTGGCCTGCTCCAGCGCCGCCGCCCCATTGTAGGCGACGATGACGTCATAGCCGCTGAACTCCAGCAGCGCGCTCAGGGTTTCGGCCGCATCCACATTGTCGTCGACCAGCAGCACCTTGAACGGCGCCACCGGCTGCGGCGCTTCGGGCAATGGCGTCGCCTGGACGCCAGCCGCCGCCGCATCGTCCACCGCCAGCGGCAGGCGCACCGTGAAGCGGCTGCCCCGGCCGATACCGTCGCTGGCCGCTTCGACCTGGCCGCCATGCAGCAGCACCAGCCGCTGCGCCAGGCTCAGCCCCACGCCGAGGCCGCCCTGCGACATGCCGATACTGCTCGGCACCTGCGCATACAGGTCGAACACGGTGGCCAGCACCTCCGGCGCGATGCCGACGCCGTTGTCCGTCACATCGATCACCACGCAGCCGGCATCGAGGCGTGCCGCCAGCGTGATAACGCCCTCTTTCGGCGTGTACTTGGCGGCGTTGTTGACCAGGTTGCTGAGCACCTGCGCGATGCGGTGGCGGTCCACATGCAGCGCCACCTCCTGCTGCGGCAGGTCGATGCTGAGCCGATGCCCCCCACCGCTGACCAGCGGCATGCTGATTTCCATTGCCTGCTTCACCACTGCGTCCAGCGTGACCGCCTCGCACTTGAGCTTGAGCTTGCCGCTGGTCAGCCTGGCCATGTCCAGCAGGTCGTCGACCAGGTGCACCATATGATTGACCTGGCGCTCCATCATGCCGCGGATATCGTGGCGCGAACCGGCGGCGGCGCCCGAGCGCATCAGCTCCAGGCCGGTACGGATCGGCGCCAGCGGGTTGCGCAGTTCGTGCGCCAGCGTCACCAGAAATTCGCTCTGCATGCGGTTTTTCTCGCCCAGTTCGCCGGCCAGCGCCTCGGCGCGCTCCTGCAGCAGCTTGAGTTCGTGCACATCGATGACGGTACCGACATAGCCGAACGGCGCGCCCTGTTCATCCACGCGCGGCTGGCCGATATCGATCATCCAGCGGTATTCGCCATCGTTGCGGCGCAGCCGGTAGTCGATCGAAAACGGCACATGCGCGGCGTTGGCCGCCAGGAATGCGTCGCGCGTGGCCGCGATATCGTCGCCATGCACGTTTTCCAGCCAGCCAAAGCCCAGTTCCTGCTCCGGCGTGCGGCCCGTGAAATCGCTCCAGCGCCGGCTCAGGTAGGTCGCATAGCCAGTCGCGTCGGTGGTCCACAGCATCACCGGGGAAGCATCGATCAGGGTGCGGAAATACGCTTCCTGCTTCAGTGCATCCTGGTGCTGGTGCTGGCGTTCACGCGCCAGTTCCACCTGCCGCTCGACGCGCGCCTGCAGTTCGTTGGCCGAGAACGGCTTGACCAGGTAGTCATCGGCGCCCGCGCGCAGGCCCTCGATCTTGGCCTCCTCGCCGGCCCGTGCCGACAGCAGCATCACCGGCAGATGGCGCAGCGAGGCGGTGGCGCGCAGCCGCGCGATCAGGCCGAAACCGTCGAGCTTGGGCATCATCACGTCGCTGACCAGGAGGTCGGGCGGCGCTTGCAGCAGCAGGGCGAAGGCCTCCTCGCCGTCGGCGCAGGCCGTCACATCGGCGTAGCTGCTCAGCAGCGACTTGATATACGCGCGCATGTCGTTATTGTCGTCCACCACCAGGATGCGCGGGCGCGCCAGCGGCGACTCGATGGCGGTGCCGGCTGCCAACGCGGGCGCTTGGGATGCAGGATCGGCCGCATCGGGCAGCCAGCGCAAGGCTTCCTCGACAAACGAGGCGCCCTGCTGCTGCGAACCGGCGCCGTCGAAATCGCGCGCCAGCCGCTCGGCCGGCAAATGCTCGCTGCCGAACGGGATATCCACATCGAAACGCGTGCCCTCGCCTTCGACGCTGTGCACCGCGATCGCGCCGCCATGCAGGCGCACCAGTTCCTGGATCAGCGCGAGACCAATGCCGGTGCCTTCATAGGTGCGCCCCGGCGCGCCTTCGATGCGGTGGAAGCGCTCGAACATGCGCGGCAGTTCGTGCGCCGGTATGCCGCCGCCGGTGTCCTGCACCGACAGGCGCGCCATGCCCTCATGGCGGCGCAGCGTGACCGTCACTTCGCCCTGCAGCGTAAATTTGAACGCGTTCGACAGCAGGTTGAAGACGATCTTTTCCCACATGTCGCGGTCGATATAAACGGACTCGCCCAGGTCGTCCAGCGCGACCGTATAGGCCAGCCCGCCCTTGGCCATCGCCGACTCGAACACGCTGGCCAGGTCCAGCGTCACATGGCGCAGGTCGGCCGGAATATAGGTGGCCACCACGCGGCCGGCCTCGATGCGCGAAAAATCGAGCAGCGAATTGACCAGTTTTAACAGGCGCAGCGAATTGCGGTGCGTGACCTCGATGCGCTGGCGCTGCACCGGATCGAGCACGTGGTTCACGTCGCCCAGCGCCTCGGCCAGCGGCCCCAGGATCAGGGTCAGCGGCGTACGGAATTCGTGCGAGACGTTGGAAAAGAAGGCTGTCTTGGAGCGGTCGATCTCGGCCAGTTCCTCGGCGCGGCGCTGTTCGCGTTCGTACGCCAGCACATTGCCCACCGCCGTATTGACGGCGCCGGCCAGCAGCGCGTAATAGTTGAAATATTCGGCGTCGAGTTCGCGGCAGGCGCTGACGCCGGCCACCAGGAAACCGAACAGCGCTTCCTGCCCCGGCAAGGCCAGCGGCAGCACCATCGCCGTGCGCGGCAGCAGCTCGTACGGGCCGCACGCAGCCACGCCCAGACGCTGTTCCAGGCCATCGACCTGCCGCATCACGCCCGCTTCGGCGGTGGCCACAAACGGCCAGATGGCGTCGTCGAAGGCGGCTTCGGACGGCGCCAGCGCGCTGCCCACCGACAGGCCCGCGCTGCCGCGCAATGCTACCCGCCCGCTGTCCGCATCGAGCTGGTAGAACAGCAAGAAAGGCACATCGAGCGCCAGACTACCGTACTGGCTGGCCATCTGCGCGCCGACATCAACCATCGAGCGCGCCGTGGCGATTGCCGCGCTCAAATCGCGCAGGCCCTGCGTGCGGCGTGCGTTGAGCACCTGCCCGGTCGACTCCGTAATCGGGTGGAACACGCCGCCGACCTTGCCCGATTCGTCGCGGATCGACGAAAACGAGAAGGTCATGAACGACTCTTCCAGGTAGCCGTAGCGGTCGAGGAACATGCGCTGGTCGCGGATATACGCGCCCTCGCCCTCGTGCGCGCGGTCGAACGCGTCGCCCACCACCGGCAAGGCAGTCGTCCAGCACACCTTGAACGGCTCGCCCATCGATTCCGGATGCTTGGCGCCGCAGATCGGGCGATACGCATCGTTATAGATCTGCACATCCTCCGGTCCCCACGCCACCAGGATCGGAAATGTCGACGACAGGCACAGGCTGACGGAGGTGCGCAGGCTTTGCGGCCAACTCTCCAGCGGACCGAGCGACGTCTTCGACCAGTCCATGGTGCGGATCAGCGCCCCCATTTCACCGCCGCCGGAGAGCCAGTTGAGATCGTGATTGAGCGGAGGTATCGCAGGCAAGGAGTTGGACTGGGTCACTGGGTTCTACCGGGCAGAAGGGGGATGAAGGCAGGTGAATGGAATCGGTGCCGTATTATATGACGGCCGGGTCGCTGGCCTGCAGGCAGATCGAAGCCGTGCACTTCCCTGCCCCGGAAAAAAGGCCTTGCACACAACGCCTCGTATTTATTTGACCACAGTGCATTGGTCGATAAACTCGAAAGCGTGGATATACAGCTCGCACAAATACTGCCTCAGATCCTGTTCAAAGCGCGGCGACGCCAGTCTCACGTCATCCCTGAACGAGCTGCGATGGCTCGTAGGCCGACCCGATATTGAGTTTGGCTTTGCCGTGCAGCACGGCCGTGCCGTCCGCCTTGCCGGTGAGGGTAATCGTGATGACCGGCGCCCCGCCCAGGATATCGCTGGTGGCCGCCATCGAGAAAATCATCGCGGTGCTATAGGACGCCTGCGAATGCGAGCTTTTCACCTGACAGGTGCCGCCATCGGCGACGATGGTCAGCCGCTCCTCCTTGAGGATCGGTTCGAAGCGCGCTACTGCCGCTCCCGTCCCTCTCCTCCAGCGCCAGTTTTCCCGCCAATTTCCTGCTCGCGCGCTCTTGTCTCGCCTGCTGATAAGCTGACATCTCCCGCCCCCATTGATGGAGGAGATCAATCATATAGCAAACGGGAAGCTGGCGGCTTTGGCTGCGGCGGATACCGCGCTGCCAAAACCGACGGACAAAAAAAAAGGCTATGTCACCATCAAGTGTGGAAAGCTTCCCATGGTGGCCTTGAGCAAGCTTGCTGGCGAGATGATTCTCC